>NZ_JBFTLU010000599.1:0-2234 GCF_056396605.1 Pseudomonas sp. 05T35 | reverse complement strand
CCGATATGACCGCCTCCGTGTCGGTCGGCGTTGGCCGGTAATGCAAGGCACGTGGCGATCAGGATTGCCCCTATCAGCGTGCAACGTTTTACCGAGTCGATATTCATGATGTCTACCCAATCGTGGGGGCAATTCGAGAATAGGAGTCGCTCAGGAGAAAAATCTGATCCACATCAGAAAACAGGCATACGAACGGGCAAGTGGATAGACGGGCTGCCAATTGGGGGGGGGAGTCATAATGTTCGATGCAAAAAAAACTTGCCGGTTTCCCGGCAAGGTGAGGAGGACGGTCATCGGCTTAATTGCCTTTGATCGGCACAATTTTCTCCGGTTTCATGGCTTCGGGCTTTTTCGGTAGCGATATGCTCAGCACACCTTTGCTGAAGCTCGCTTCGATCTTGTCGGCGTCGACCCCTTTAGGCAGGTTGAACATCCGTTCGAAGGAGCCGTAGTGACGCTCCGACAGGTAATAGCCCTTTCTTTTTTCTTCCTTGTCTTCCTGTTTTTCGCCTTTGATGATCAGGCTGCCGTTGGACAGTTTGATCTCGACATCCTTCTGGTCCATACCGGGCAGTTCGACAGTGATATCGAAGCTTTTATCTTTCTCGGTGATGTCCACGGCAGGGATGCCGTAACCCATCAGTTCACGAGATAAAAGCGGCTCGACGTCGAACAGCCCACGGCTGAATGGCGATAATCCCAAAGGACCTCGATTGAAGTCTTCGAACAGGTGATCAACCTGTTCCCGCAGTTTTTGCAGAGGACGCCAAAGGTCAGTCGTCGCTGGGAGCGGACTTGCTTTTTTTTCGGTATGAACCGGTACTTTTTTCACGGAATTGGCCATTTTCAGTTCTCCTCTTTGGCTATGTCGAGGTGGGCTGTAAACGTTTTGGACACCTGTGCCTGCCTCGAGAAAAAACACATCCATTCATTGATTTGGCCTTACAAGGCCAGTTTCCCTGACCACAGCATCCAGCCGGCGAAAGCGGCCGCCGCCCAGATGACGATCAACAATCCCCACTCAAAGCCGTTCAGCGCTTGACCCTGGCGAGCCCGTTTGGTGGCCAGGTAAATCAGTGAGCCGGGGGCATAGAGCAGGGCGCTGAGCAGCATGTATTTCGGCCCTGCGGCGAATAACAGCCAGAAGCAATACAGGGTTGCGACCGAGGCAATCGCCATGTCGCGCAGTTGCAGGGCTTTGTGTCCGGCATAGGTCGCGCCCTGCCACGTCAGCTTCAACGCGTATAGGCCGCTGAACAGGTACGGCAACAGAATCATCGAGGTCGCCAGAGAGATCAGGGCCAGGTAACTGGCGCTCGAATACAGCGTCAGCAGCAGGAATAGCTGAATGCAGCCGTTGGTAATCCACAAGGCATTGGCAGGCGCACCATGGGTGTTTTCCAGGGCCAGCGGCCCCGGCATGACCTTTTCCCTGGCCGGTGTGAACACCGACTCTGCCGCCAGCAGTGTCCAGGCGAGCAGGGCGCCGCCGACCGAAATGATCAGGCCGATACTGATCAGCATCGCTCCCCAAGGGCCGGCCACCGCCTCAAGCACGCCACTCATCGAAGGATTTTTCAGGGCGGCCAGTTCCGGTTGCCTGAGAATGCCCAGTGACAGCAGGGACACCGCAATCAGCAGCAACAAGGTGAGGACAAAGCCGATGACGGTGGCCCGTCCCACATTCACCCGTTCTGCCGCTCGGGCGGAAAATACGTTGGCGCCTTCGATGCCGATAAACACCCAGACGGTGACCAGCATCGTGCTTTTGACCTGATCCAGGGTGCTGCCCAGCGCCGGTGAGCCCCAGAAGTCGACCATGAACGTTTCGCGCTGGAACGCCGCAATCACCAGGCCGATAAACACAAGCAACGGAACGATCTTGGCCAGGGTCGTGAGGGCATTGGCCCGCGCTGCGGTGCGCATGCCCCGCAGGATCATCCAGTGCAACGACCACAGCACCAGCGACGCCGCCGCAATGGCTGCTTTGTTATTGCCTTCACCGAATAGCGGGAAGAAGTAACTCAGCGCCGCGAACAGAATCACCAGGTAACTGACGTTACCGATCCAGGCACTGATCCAGTAACCCCAGGCCGAGTTGAAACCGAGGAATTCGCCGCCCAATGCGCGGGCATAGGCAAACACGCCGTTATCCAGTTCGGGCTGGCGGTTGGACAAGGTTTGGTAGACCAGTGCCAGTGACAGCATGCCGACGCCGGTGATCAACCAGCCAA
>NZ_JBFTLU010000598.1:0-2235 GCF_056396605.1 Pseudomonas sp. 05T35 | reverse complement strand
TAACAATACTGTTGAAATGTTCAGCATCCGAAATTCAACGGAACCTTCGGTGCGTTCCGATAAGACACCCTGGCGTAGCAGGCGATTTTCCTGAGCTTTGTTGAATTTCTGGCCACTTTGCTCAAGTGCCAGCATCTTCAAATAGGCATCGACCGCAGCCTTAATCTCTAAGTCGCTCCAGTCGCTGTTCTTTTTTCCAGTGTCCATACAATCGCCGAGGGTTGAAAACCCTCGGACGATACTGAGTGGCCATTACGCCGTCTACGAAATTTCCTACAGGCAAGACCATTTTTTTCGCTCGATTGGTCCTACGCAAGACTCCGTCGCGCTAACTCGCCGAAGCTTTGGACCACTGAAACCAATCCATCACCTTCCGCCACCAAGGCCTAACCACCGGCACCCGCCGCCGCGTACGGTTGAGCAGCAAATAAGGCATATCCCGTAACCGAATCCAGCCTTCATCCTGCCAATGCAACAAACTCAACGACATCTCTGGCCAATCCAACAAACTCAACATTGGCCGATCTGTGTTTTTCGATTGCCGTGCGTCTCGCAGCGCCGGCACCACCTGATGCGTCAACCACTCGCGCAGCAACCGATGCCCCGGTGCGTAGTGATACACCAACAACGCATACACACCCGATTCGCTGAGCATAAGCCTGCTTTCCGGCTGACCGTGGTAACGAATCGTCAGCGTGTGCCGCTGGTCTTCGTCCAGCTTGCTGACCATGCGTTCGTTTAGATAGACACCCATCAACCGACCCAGATCGCGGGCGCAGAACCATGGCTGGTTTTCCAGAAGGAGGGCGTGAAGGTGGAGATTATGGCGGGTGAAAACCGTTGAAATGAAGGAGTCAGACATGACCGATCTCCAAAGCTGCGGGAGAGCGGAGTGGATTTTGTGTAGGCATACCCATTACCTCTACGTATGAATTTGGAAAGGGTCAGAACCCGACGTAGAGGATGTAAGAAATCCCAACAAGCCGTCTCTTTCACACACTGGATTACGCATATGCCTTTGAGACAACACGCGGTTCTGTGTGAGGAAGTCAGCTTCTACGTTGGGTGTTTCTTAGGCACCTGTAATGGAGCTTAGAGGTGTTTTGAATGGGCATCAATGCGGAAGGAACTGGAAGTGCTGTAGGAGTTTTGGTGGCGTAACGTAGGGATGCGTAAAGCGTTTTCTGCGCAATAAAAAGGTTCGCCGTGCACGTAGCTAACTCGTATCACGCCTTTGATGCAGGAGCCGTATGCGGTAGCTGCGCACGTACGGATCTGTGCGGGGGGCAGGTAATGCTATTTCTAATGCGACCCTTGGCCGTACCAAACCATCTCAAGGACTGTTTGACTGCATTTGGCAGTACTGGCACGCCCTATATTAGGGGAGTCAAAAATGGCTACGTCACCGGAGCGAACATAATCTGGCGTGCGGCGCCTAGCCGCCCCTTGTAGGCAACAATACAAACTCTTCGTCACGATGCTAGCACAGGGCCTTCATCTTCAGGCAATATCCATATCTGGAGCATGGGGTATTACATGGAATGGACGTACGTTTTGGGCTTGTCGATCACCAACAAGCTGGACTGGCGACTGATGCATCGCCATGCAGCCTTGCGCACTATTCGAACATGGCGATTTGCAACGCTGAGCCTTCCTGCTCGTGAAGCAGAAAAGCTCACCGAGCCGCCTCTAGACCGAGGGTGCATCTCGTGACAGACATTCTGGTGTCGCTAGTTCGTGACAACATCGTCATCGATCAGATACTCCGCCCCCTGCGCTCTCTGGATGGCAAACCGGCAATCACTTATAACAAGAAACTTTGGCCTATTCATGAAGGCATTGTTTACCTCGACGGGTTTCCTCCTCCTTCACCACAGGTTTGTAATAGTGCAGTAGAAGTTTGTGAGACTTTTCCACCCCCACCTCGGATCACCGCAGCCGCGCTCGAACCAGCCCCAACTCTGACCGTAGGTTGGGATCCTTCGCAGCATGCAGTTATCTCCGCTTCTGGCACTGCGAGGTTGATTGTCGATGCGGGACCAGGAACAGGAAAAACCGCCGTTGCGTGCGCCAGGCTTGCCTCACTCATAGAGCAGGGGCGAATCGAGGCGGTTAATTGTTTAATAGTTAGCTTCACTCAAACTGCTGTTTTTGAAATTCGCCAACGAATAAAAGGCTATCTCTCAGATCCGGCTGAAGCTGCTGGTATTAAGGTCGCAACTCTCGACGCTTATG
>NZ_JBFTLU010000597.1:0-2242 GCF_056396605.1 Pseudomonas sp. 05T35 | reverse complement strand
CTATTGGACGGGGCAAGAGTGTCGGGAGTTTGAAAAGGAATTTGCTGTCTGGGCAGATACAAAGCATGCCATTGCCCTGGCCAATGGAACGGTAGCTCTGGACCTCGCATTGCAGGCATTGGGAATTGGCGCTGGTGATGAGGTCATCGTGACTCCGCGTACCTTCCTTGCCTCTGTATCCAGCATTGTCAATGCGGGGGCTATTCCCGTATTTGCCGAAGTTGACCCGGACTCCCAGAATTTCACTGCCGAGACCATCCGTGCGGTATTGACTGAGCGTACTCGTGCGTTGATTTGCGTACATCTCGCAGGATGGCCCTGCGACATGGACCCGATTATGTCGTTGGCGGCCGAGCACGATCTGAAGGTTATTGAAGATTGTGCCCAGGCGCATGGCGCGCTCTATAAAGGACGTCCGGTCGGTTCCATTGGTCATGTCGGGGCTTGGTCGTTCTGCCAGGACAAGATCATGACCACTGGTGGCGAAGGCGGCATGGTCACCACGAATGACCGAGACCTCTGGTTGAAAATGTGGTCTATCAAGGACCATGGCAAGAGCTGGGAAGCGATCTATGAACGTGAACATGCGCCTGGCTTTCGCTGGTTGCATGAAAGTTTTGGTACTAACTGGCGAATGCTGGAAGTACAGGCTGTCATTGGACGTATCCAATTGCGTCGAATGCCTCAGTGGCAAGCAAGTCGACTTGAGCACGCGGAACGCATTTGGTCATGTGCTCGTCAACTGGGCGGCCTGCGTGTTCCAGTCATTCCAGAATATTGCACTCACGCGGCCTACAAGTGTTATGTCTTTGTTGAGCCACAGCTGCTGAAAGCTGAATGGAGTCGTGATCGCATTATTTCGGAAATTATTGCTCGTGGTGTTCCGTGCTACTCCGGTTCTTGCTCTGAGGTTTACCTTGAGAAGGCCTTTGACGATACCGGTTGGAGACCCGACGTTCGCTTCTCTGTGGCACAGGAGCTCGGGGAAACAAGCTTGATGTTCCTTGTGCATCCGACGCTGACACAGTCGGAAATGGACAAAACCTGTGCGGTTCTTGGCGAAGTAATGCAATTGGCATATCAAGCACACGCTTGATCTGACAGGGCATCCAGCGGTCGAAAGTCTTCTTGGCATACATTCTTGGCTGTCAGTTTGCTCGGAATGTATGTCAGTAGTCAGATGTGCTGTTTGCTGCAGTGAAGTTGGCGATTTAGAGCGCAGGAGCTGTGAGGTGTTCGAAGGGTTTATGGATAAGTTGCGAACCTTGTTGTTGGGACTGCCGCGCCGTCATAAAAGGCTGATTCAGATTCTTGCGGACGTCATGTTGGTTTGGGGCGCGCTATGGTTGGCGTTTGTCGTACGCCTGGGTCTCGACGAGGTGGTCAATCCCTTTGCAGATCACCTATGGCTTTTTTTGGCGACCCCCGTCATTTCCGTTCCTCTATTCATTCGTTTTGGAATGTACCGAGCAGTTCTGCGCTACTTCGGCAATGATGCGCTGATAGCGATTATCAAGGCAGTCAGCCTTTCGTCGCTGATTCTCGGGGTGGTGGTGTATTGGTACAGTAATCATCAGAACGTTGTCCCTCGCTCGATCATTTTTRACTACTGGTGGTTAAGCCTGATCATGGTAGGAGGGCTTCGCCTGGCCATGCGCCAGTATTTTCTGGGCGACTGGTTTGCCGCGGCGCAGCACGTTCCGTTCACCAATCGTGACAATGGATTGCCCCGTGTTGCTATCTATGGGGCAGGTGCTGCCGGCAACCAACTGGTTGCCGCCTTGCGCATGGGCCGGGTCATGCGCCCGATAGCGTTTATCGATGATGATAAGAGCATTGCCGATCGGGTGATCTCAGGTTTGCAGGTGTACAAGCCCAAGCACATTCAACGCATGATTGAAGAGACCGGAGCTCAGGAAATCCTGTTGGCGATTCCTTCGGCCAATCGCGGGCGTCGCCGCGAGATTCTGGGCTTTCTGGAAGGTTTTCCGTTGCATGTTCGAAGCGTGCCCGGTTTCATGGACCTGGCCAGCGGTCGGGTCAAGGTGGATGACATTCAGGAAGTCGACATCGCGGACCTGCTTGGCCGCGACGCGGTGCCGGCGCAGGGCGATTTGCTCGAGCATTGCATCAAGGATCAGTCGGTTCTGGTCACCGGAGCGGGTGGCTCTATCGGTTCTGAGCTTTGTCGCCAGATCCTGGCGTTGAAGCCGACCACGCTGCTGTTGTTCGAACACAGTGA
>NZ_JBFTLU010000596.1:0-2247 GCF_056396605.1 Pseudomonas sp. 05T35 | reverse complement strand
GCTACGGATCGTGTAGTCGCAGGGAGGTGTTTCAGTGTCTACACCCGAAACTGCTTGAGCAGGCCATTCAACTGCTCACTGAGTTCTTTCAAATGCACGCTTGCGACGCTTGACTGCTCAGCGGCCAATGCGGTGCTGTGGGACAAACCCGCGGCCTGGGTGACGTTTTGGTTGATGTCCTCGACCACATGCGCCTGTTGCAGGGTTGCGCTGGCAATCGAGGCGTTCAGGCCGTTGAGATTATTCAGTGCCTGGCCGATCGCGTTCAGGCTGGCACCCGCCAACCCGGCCTGTTCAATGGTCAGCTGCGAGGCGCGGCTGCTGTCGCCGATCACTTTGACTGCCGCCTCGGAATGGCTCTGCAAGCGCTCGATCATCGACTGGATTTCAGCCGTGGACTTTTGCGTGCGCTGTGCCAGCAGCCGGACTTCATCGGCCACCACGGCAAAGCCCCGTCCTTGCTCACCGGCACGGGCCGCTTCAATGGCCGCATTGAGCGCCAGCAGATTGGTCTGTTCGGCGATCGAGCGGATCACTTCGAGCACGCTGCCGATCTGCGTGCTTTCGGTGGCCAGGGTGCGGATAACCTCAACGGCTTGATCGATGGTGCTCGACAGTTGATCGATCTGCTGCAAACTTCCATCGATGTTCACTTGCCCCTGTTGTGCCTGCGCTTGCGCATCGCGCATTTCGCTGGCGGCGTGTTCGGCATTCCTGGCCACGTCCTGCACGCCATAGGTCACTTCATTGATCGCGGTCGCCACCAGTTCCATTTGTTGGGACTGTTGCTGGCTGCGCGCCTGGGCTTGGGCCGCATCGTTGCCCAAGTCGCTGGATGACTGCCCCAGGGCACTGGCAGACAATTGCAACTGAGTGATGACCCGGCGCAATTTTTCCGTGAAGGCGTTGAAATGCTGCGCCAATTCGGTCACTTCGTCCTGACCGTGGGTATCAAGGCTACGGGTCAGGTCGCTTTCACCGCTGGCGATATTGGCCATGGCGTTCACGGTTTCCTGGAGTGGGCGCACGATACTGCGCGCAATCAGGATCACCAGCAGCGCCATCAGCACGGCAATTGCGAGCCCGACAAACGATGTTTGCCACACCTGTGCGTAGAACTCGGCCTGCATGTCATCGATGTACACACCCGAACCAATGACCCAGCCCCAGGGTTCGAAGAGTTTCACATAGGAGGTTTTCTGGACGGGCGTGCTGGCACCGGGTTTCGGCCAGCGATAGTCGACCATGCCGGCGCCTTTGGCCTTGGCGATGACCACCATCTCGTTGAACAACGCGAAGCCGTCTGGATCCTTGATCGTGGAAAGGTTCTGGCCTTCGAGTTTCGGATTGGTCGGGTGCATGACCATCACGGGCGTCAGGTCGTTGATCCAGAAGTAGTCGTTCTGGTCGTAGCGCAATCCGCGCACCACGCTCAATGCCTGTTTCTGCGCCGCTTCGCGGGTCAGGGTGCCGGCAGTTTCCAGGTCGTGGTAGTAAGCCAGAATACCGCTGGCCGTCTGCACCACATGTTGGGTTTTCTGGGCCTTGGCCTGATAAAGGTCATCGTGGATCTGCTTGAGCATCAGCACACCCAAGGTCAACAGCATCAGCACAGCCACAATCAGGATGAGCCACAAACGACGGCTGATCGACACACTGCGCAAGCTATTCATAACCGTATTACTCCTGGTTTTTTCTTGTTCTTGTCATAAACGACCGCCAGCATTCAGGCACGCTTTTGCTGTTGAGCCAACCCTACTCAAGTCCAATTACGGCGCAGCGTAATTCAGGCATGTCTGATAGGATTTCGGCCGCGTCAGCAAAAACCTGAAGTTGCGCTGATTTTTCACGGGGTTTTACGGCTTCGCGTGGGTATCGTGCGTAGTGTCATTCGGTGACGCTGATCGCAGTGGACGCTTGAATTTGATTAACGAGGCATGCCTTGGAGGCATCGTTTCATTGGGGGATTGATGGATTTTTGGACCGCCGTTCAGGCTTTGATTCTTGGCGTTGTAGAGGGACTGACAGAGTTTTTGCCCATTTCCAGTACCGGGCACCAGATTATCGTCGCGGATTTGCTTAACTTCGGTGGCGAGCGCGAGAAGGCATTCAACATCATCATCCAGCTCGGCGCGATCCTGGCCGTGGTCTGGGAGTTTCGCCGCAAGATTCTCGACGTGGTAACCGGGTTGCCAACGCAGCGCAACGCCCAACGGTTTACCGTTAACCTGTTGATCGCTTTCATGC
>NZ_JBFTLU010000595.1:0-2248 GCF_056396605.1 Pseudomonas sp. 05T35 | reverse complement strand
CACCTGGAGGGAGCGACATGGAACCGCGCGTTGTAGAGCTGGAGACCCACCTCAAGTACATCCGCAGAGATATGGAAGAGGTCCGAAACGACGTCAAATCCATCAAGCACAGGCTTGCCTACTCGGCAGGCGCTGCGGCGGTGATCATCAGCCTGCTCGGCTGGATCGCAAACAGCC
The DNA here is from genome assembly GCF_056396605.1 of Pseudomonas sp. 05T35. NCBI lineage: Bacteria > Pseudomonadati > Pseudomonadota > Gammaproteobacteria > Pseudomonadales > Pseudomonadaceae > Pseudomonas > Pseudomonas sp. 05T35. The sequence goes on along the minus strand of NZ_JBFTLU010000595.1, from coordinate 2,071 downwards.
GCTTCGATCAACTCGTGACGCTGCTTAACGCGTAATCTGCACCACGAAACGCCAGGCCCGACGTGATTCATACCGGGCCTGGCGCTGACCAGCGCTGTCATACGTAAAGGCCTAGCCCAGCACTTCACTCAGCGGGATGAAGTTCACCCAATCACCTTCAACCAAGGTGCGCTCCTCCAGCACTTCAACCAGGCCTTCAGCCCAGGCTGCACTGCGCAAAACACCCGAGCTCTGATTCTTGTAGATAATTGCCCGCCCCTGCTCCAGACGACCGCGCAGGTATTCCCGGCGATTACCGGCCTTGGACCAGACGAATCCTGCCGGAACCTGAAACTGCAAAGGCCGAACCTCTGTCACGCCTTGACGACGTAACAGATAAGGGCGTGCCAACAGGGCAAAGGTCACCAGTGTCGACGCAGGATTGCCAGGCAGCCCAATCACCGGCACGCCTCGAAAATGCCCGAACGTCAGTGGTTTCCCTGGCTTGATGGCCAACTTCCACAATGCCAGTTCGCCTTCTTCGCGCAGCGCAATACCCAGGAAATCCGCCTCGCCTACCGATACACCGCCCGTAGAAAGGATCAGGTCGACATCACCCAGTTCGGCGAGCCGATCACGAGTGGCCTGCAAATCGTCGGGCAGAATCCCCGCATCGATCACTTCGCAGCCTAAACGCTGCAACCAGCTGCACAGCAATACCCGATTGCTGTTATAGATCTGACCCGGGCCGAGGGCTTGCCCGGGCTCGACCAACTCGTCCCCGGTGGACAGCACCGCAACCCGTACCTTGCGCACGACTTCAAGCTCTGCACACCCCAGTGAGGCCGCCAAACCTTGTTCGATGGGACCCAGGCGCGTACCGGCGGTCAATACCTGTTCACCCACCGTGGTTTCCTGACCTTGCGGGCGAATGTTTTGCCCTGCGCGCATCGGCTCGGTAAAACGTATCCGTTGGTCCGCCTGGACCTCGGCGTTTTCCTGCATTTCAACGCAGTCTGCACCCACTGGCACCGGGGCACCGGTGAAGATCCGTGCACACGTACCGGGCGCCAATGGCTCCGGAGCTTGCCCGGCAAAGACCTTCTGGCTGACCACCAGCGGCTCGCCAGTCCAATCGGCCAGGCGCAAGGCATAACCATCCATGGCGCTGTTGGGCCATGGCGGCAGATCAAGGGTCGATACCAGGTCCTCGGCAAGAACACGGCCCTGGGTCGCGGCCAACGGCAATCGTTCGCGCTCAAGGATTGGCGACGCCTCAGCCATTTCCAGCAAGCGTGCCAACGCCACTTCGACGGGCATCAAGCTGCCGGTCTTGCCCGGCTTACCCACGGGATTCACAGGGTACCGCCTGTTTCAAGTGAGCGACAAAGTTGCACGGACGATGCCGCGAATCCAGTTGCTCCGCGAGAATCCCGTCCCAACCGGTTCGCACCGCATTGGTAGAACCCGGCAGACAGCAGACCAGCGTGCCATTGGCCAACCCTGCCAACGCGCGCGATTGCACCGTCGAGGTGCCAATGTCCGCAACCGAGATCTGCCGAAACAACTCACCAAATCCGTCGACCTGCTTATCCAGCAGGCAACTGACCGCTTCCGGTGTACTGTCACGACCGGTAAAACCCGTACCGCCCGTAATCAGCACCACTTGCACGACATCGTCAGCGATCCAGGTCGCGACTTGCGCACGAATTTTGTAGAGGTCATCTTTAAGCAGAATACGTGCGGCCAGGTTATGCCCGGCGGCACTGAGGCGGTCAACGAAGACCTGTCCCGAGGTATCGGTTTCCAGCGTGCGAGTATCACTGACAGTCAGCACCGCAATGTTCAGCGGAGCGAAAGGTACATCAGCCTTGGCTTTCATAGGCTCGTCCAGTTGTAGGAGAAACAGCCCGGTGTTATATCACAGCGCCTCATTTTTTCAGCGCACCGATGGAGATGCTGCATGACCTCGAACTTCCAGTTGCCGCCCTGCTCCATCCTGCTTCTGGCGGGAGGACGCGGCCAGCGCATGGGCGGTCAGGACAAGGGGCTACTGGTGTGGCAAGGCCTGCCGTTGATTGCACATCTGCAC
>NZ_JBFTLU010000594.1:0-2250 GCF_056396605.1 Pseudomonas sp. 05T35 | reverse complement strand
CAATCCCGCCAGTTTACACTGGTGGCTCCAGGGAAGGCCTTGACGTCGATAGCCGGATAGTGCGACGTACGGAATTAACACCGGCAGCCCGCGCACCCTGGCCGTACATGCTCCAGAGTGGCGCAAGACGGATCGGCGAGACTGGTGCAGAAGGGTGCCAGCGTCGTGAAGATCTTTGGCGGACGGCGGGAGAGACCGCAAATCTATTTCGAGCCTCAGCATTCGCTGGGGCTTTCTCGTTTCTGGAGTATCAAATGGCTGAACCAGCATCTACAGCTGCGGCTGCGCTCGTTGCGAAGTACGGCGTAGCTGTCGCTGGTTTCGCGGGCGCTTGTGTATCGCTGACCCTATTGCAGGGACTGACCCGTAAGCAGGCATTCTGGGCGGTGGCCACCGGTTTCCTGTCGGCGATTTTCACCACGCCCCTGGCCGTTCACCAGTTTGGCCTTCCGCCAGATAGTGACACCCAAAATGGTGTTGCCTTCCTGATTGGCCTGCTGGCGATGAACATCATCCCGGGCCTCAAGGCACTGGCGGGACGGTTCGGCGCAACCGGGAGTGCCTGATCATGAATCCTATTCTGGGAGGCATAGACGCATTCCTGTGTGTGCTGGTGGTGATCGCTGCGGTCGACTTCCTGCGCCGCGTCCGACCGATTGAGCAGCCAACGCTCAGCATTTCGTTCTACCTGGTGGCCATCGGTGCGTTTGGAGATTTCGCTGCGGCGATCCAGGGGCACTACGTGAGCCCATTCACCGTGATGATCCATGCCGGAGTGGTGGCTTATGCCTGGGCTCGGCGTGGGCATGTGTTTGAGGTGGCGGGGTAGGTCGCGACACGTTTCGTGAATTATCAAATTGTGTCGCGACACGCGACGAGGGTATGACCATGGACAACCAGCACAAGAAAATCACCGGCTACCGCGACCTGACTCAATCCGAGATTGACGGCATGAACTCCATCAAGGCTCTGGAAGCTGATGCGGGTGAGCTGTTCAAGCAGATCGGCCAGATTGAGGGTGTTGACCCGCGCCTGCTGGCACTGGCGAAGACCAATCTGCAGCAAGGTTTCATGTGGTTTGTGCGTTCGATCGCCAAGCCCGCCGATCCATTCAGCCAATGAGCAACGTCACCCGCCTGCGCCACGTTCTACCGATGAGCCCAGACATCAACAAGGCCGTCATCGACCTTGATTGCGCAATCGCCAAGGCGGTAGGCACTGCAAAGGCTGCTGGCCTGCCGCAGGGGCTAGTCGTCGCGCTGCTGCACGGACAGGCACGCAGCGAGACAGTCAGGATGACAGCTGATTGTTAGGAGCGGTCAGTATAAGTCGTGACCGGTCCAGTCCCGAGCACCGGGAACCAAAGCCACCCTCCTTCCTGAGTGGGGATGCCGGCCACGGAGAACACGCCATGACCGTCGTTTGGGTGTGAAAAATCAATGACGGTTGCTTGTGCCCAGCCTTCGAACGGCTCGGTTTCAATCCCCAGCCAGCAGTGACCGTCCGTACCTGGTTTGTATGCGGCGATGTTTTGGCTAAGAGATGGTCGGTTTTGGTTGAAAGTAAAAGCCACCTCTGGAAGCGTTTTCGGTTGCCCAGTTTCCTTGCGAACGACGATTTCAGCCTTCTTGTATTCCATGCGATTGCTCCTTGCGTTGAGTTGAAGTCCAGCAATACCGACAACCAGCCACCATTTCAAGCATTAGGTGAACGATGGGCAGACCAATGCCGCCCCAGTCGCTGCTTGAGCTGTCAGAGCTCTCCGACTTCGGTATCCGCCTTACTCCTGCCTCTGACGTATGGGAGTGGCTCCAAACCGAGATCCTCTCCGACACCGGCAGCATTCACAACGAAGACCATGCCCATTTACTGGATGCAGACATCCGGATCATGTGGGCGTCGTCGAGTTTCGAGAAACAGGGCCGGACAGTCCTGGGACAAGCCGAACAGGTAGCGTTCCGTGCCGGCGGTTGGCAGAAAGCCCGGATRGAACAACAGATGCGCGATTGGTTCGGCGATGTGCCGGCCTTCATCATCACTCTGGCTGCCGATTACTGCGCCCAGTGTTCCGACGCTGACTTCTGCGCCCTGGTCGAACATGAGCTGTACCACATTGCCCAGGCGACCGATAAGTACGGTCAACCAGCCTTCACCGAAGAAGGCGCTCCCAAACTGAAGCTGCGCGGCCACGACGTCGAAGAGTTCGTCGGTGTGGTCCGCCGCTACGGTGCAAGCCCCGAGGTCCAGGCC
>NZ_JBFTLU010000593.1:0-2258 GCF_056396605.1 Pseudomonas sp. 05T35 | reverse complement strand
CGGTCAGGGCCTGCCATTCCATGCGCTGCTGTTCAAGTTGACCACGGATCAGCTGTGATTGCTGCTCGGCCTGGCTGCGGCGTTTCTCGGCATCACGCAATTCACGGTCGGCATCTTCCAGGGCGATCTGCGCGGTTCTGAGTTCTTCGTCGACGCTCATGCGCTTGTCGAGCAACTCTTCGAGCTTGAGCCGCAACTCTTCCAGCGGCGCTTCGCCCTCCTCCAGATTAAGGCTGAGCTGCTCGCGCTTTTCGGTCAGGCGCTCGGACTGCAACTCCAGCCGTTCCAGCGCCTGACGGGTTGAATCGTGTTGCGCCTTGAGCGAGCCCAGACGCACCGCCAATTGGTGCGCGTGGTCTTTATGCTGACGAGCCTCCTGCCGCACCCGATCCAGGCGCTCGCGCAAGCTGTCGCGCTGAGCCAGCAGCAACTCGCGCTGTTCGGTATCGATCGCCATGCTGTCGAGGGCTTCCTGCAATTGCAGGCGCGACTCGCCAATCTGTTCATGTTCCAGCGCACGCTGCTCAGCCAGTTCACCGAGCTCTTCGTCGAGCCGCGTGCGGCGTAATGTCAGTTGCTCGGCCTTGGCCTTGCCGGCCGACAACTGAGCTTTCAATTCGCCTTGCTGGCGCGCTTCGTCCTGCAGCAAACGGCGCAGGTGTTCGCGGCCATTCTCTTGCTGACGTTGCTGGGCGCGCAGGTTTTGCAAAGTGGTTTCCAGCGTCTCGACGGTCGCTTCGCGCTCTTCGCGCTCAAGCCCCAGACGCTGGATTTCCTGCCCGCGCGCCAACATGCCGCTCTCGGCCTCACTGGCGCGGCGCACCCGCAAAAAGTGCCGCCCAACCCAGTAGCCATCACGACTGATCAGGCTTTCGCCGACCGACAACTGGCCACGCAGCGACAGCGCCTGTTCAAGACTGTCCACCGGCTTGACCTGCCCCAACCACGGCGACAAATCGATCTGCGCCTCAACCTTGTCGAGCAGGCTGCCGGGGATCCGCACTCCATCGCTGGCCGGGCTGAGCAAACGCAGATCGCCTTGGGCAAAGCCGGACAGATCGAAGCCCGCGAAGTCATCGACCAGCACGGCTTGCAGGTCGGCACCGAGCACGGTTTCCACCGCCAGCTCCCAACCCGCTTCAACCTTCAAGCCTTCAGCCAGACGCGGACGTTCGGCCAGATGCTGTTCACGCAACCACTCGGCGGCGCCGGTGCCCGGATCGAGCGCCGCTTGCTGCAACGCCTCCAGCGAGGCCAGGCGCCCGTTGAGCCGTTGCAAGTCGCCCTGTGCCTGCTGCTGGTTTTGCAGGGCCAGTTGCAGTTCCTGACGCAACTGCTCAAGCCGCTCGACCTGCGCTTCTTCGCTGGCCTGCAAATCTTCGAGGGTCGCTTCACTGGCGGCAAGCTGTTCACTCAGATCGAGAATCGCCGCGTCTTCCGGGGCTGCCGACAACAGGTCGCGCTCTTCGGCCAAGCGACGTTGGCGCTCGGCCAGACGTTCCATGCTGGTTTCCAGCTGCTGGATGCGCGACTGCTGGACTTCGGCCTGACGCCGTGGCTCGGCCGAGCGCAGGTTGAAACTGTCCCACTGCTCCTGCCAGCCGTGCATGGTGGTTTCGGACTCTTCCAGCGCGGCGGCGGCCTCTTCAGCAGCGGCGCTGGTGACTTCCTGCTCGGGCGTGAGCATATCCAGCTCTTCGCCGAGGGTCGCCAGCAAGGTGCGGTCGTGGCCCAGGTGCGACTCGGTTTCCAGGCGCGAACGCTCGGCTTCCTTCAAATCGTCCTGCAACTGACGCAAACGCTGCTGGCCGTGCTGGATGCTTTGCTCGACCCGGGCGATGTCGCCGCCGACCGAATAGAAGCGTCCCTGCACCAGATTGAAGCGCTCGGACAGGTCGTGATGTCCGTCGCGCAGCCGCTCGATGCTCGCATCGGCATTGCGCTGTTCAGCGACCAGGGCCTCGAAACTGATTTCCTGGTTGCCAATGATCGCTTCGCGCTGGCCAACCTGTTCGTTCAATTCCTGCCAGCGTAGCGCCGACAGTTGTGCCTTGAGCTGACGCTCTTCGGCTTTGTATTCCTGATACTTCTCGGCCGCCTGGGCCTGACGATGCAAGCGTTCGAGCTGACGTTCCAGCTCATCRCGCAGGTCGGTCAGGCGCGCGAGGTTTTCGTGGGTGCGACGGATGCGGTTTTCGGTCTCGCGCCGGCGCTCCTTGTACTTGGAGATCCCCGCCGCTTCTTCAATGAAGTTACGC
>NZ_JBFTLU010000592.1:0-2271 GCF_056396605.1 Pseudomonas sp. 05T35 | reverse complement strand
CTTTAACAGGAGACAAGTACCAAGAGGCTCTCGAAAGACTGTATCTGGAGTACACAACCTCCTCAACCCCGTAACGCTCTCACCGGCCGCGCACTTCTGGATTGACCGTCGGCACACACTTGAGAGTAGCCAGATCAATCAGCGTGAAATAGCCGCCCATCCAGCCGCCAGTGTCGATATGGTAGACGTTGCCCAGCACGGTCGGCTGAAGGACCACCGTGTGGCCGACGATCACCGCCCTGATGCCAGTGACGCCCGTGTTGTTTTCGGTGGTAATGCGCGTACGCGACCACTGGCAGATTGTTTGAACACTACACCGCGTCGAGCCTTGCTCCCGCTCAAGGGCGCCGAGCATTTGCGCCCAATCATCGAACGGGCAATCGGCATGCACGATTCCCACCGGCCCCATGGGCGTCATTACTTCAATAACAATGGGCAGTTCGGCGAACAGATCGACATAGAAGGTCTGCTCAGCGCTGGACAGACCGTACAGCCAGGTACCACCGTTGATTATGTGCAGGTAACTGGCCTGGCCTTTATGGCTGAGCCGATGGCCATCGACCGCCATTTGCTCATGATTGCCCTGCACGGCAAAGAACCACGGTTTGGCCAGCCACACATCAACCTCGGTAGATTCAGGGCCACGGTCGACCATGTCGCCAACACTGAACAGACGATCGGTTGCGGGGTTGAAGTCGACAGCATCAAGTGCTGCCTGAAGCCTGGTGAAATGGCCGTGAATATCACCCACGGCAAAGTCGCGGCCCGCGGTGTTGATTGTGAAACGCTGAACCTGGGTCATGCTGCCACCCCCGGTATCATCTTGAGGCTCTTTTCAATCCAGTGTATTCGCCTCACTTGCGACTCTTATGCTACCCCCCTTGAGCGCTTCGAACTCAGGCATTTGCGAAGGCAAATGCTGACCTGATGGTGTATCGCAGTGGGGGGGGTTGCAAAAGTTTTGAAAAATCGCAGGCAACAAAAAAGGGCCCACCTTTCGGTGAGCCCTTCTAGACCGCCCAGCAGAGCGGATTTTGTTTGGTAGGCGCGATTGGACTCGAACCAACGACCCCCACCATGTCAAGGTGGTGCTCTAACCAACTGAGCTACGTGCCTGCTGTGAGGCGGCATTCTACGGAATTCCGGAGGGGTGTCAACACCTTTTTTTCACCTAACCCTATGAATATGCAAAATATTTAATTTTGGTCCGGCAAAGAAGATTTTCGGGGTAGCTGGCAGTCGATTTTCAACTCAGGTAGGATCGGCGCACTCGTAAAATATATTAAACAGAGGCTACAGGATGGCGAACATCCCTTATCCCGAATCCTATTACGCCGCGTCGGCCAACGCTGCCCCGTCGCGCCCATTGCTGCAGGATGACGTAGAGACCGATGTCTGCATCATCGGTGCGGGCTATACCGGCCTGTCCAGCGCACTGTTTCTGCTGGAGAGCGGGTTTCGAGTAACCGTCCTGGAGGCAGCCAAAGTCGGTTTCGGCGCCTCGGGTCGCAACGGTGGCCAGATCGTTAACAGCTACAGCCGCGATATCGATGTGATCGAACGCAGCGTCGGCCCCAAGCAAGCGCAAATGCTCGGGCAGATGGCGTTCGAAGGCGGCAAGATCATTCGCGACCGCGTGGCCAGATACCAGATCCAGTGCGACCTGAAAGACGGCGGCGTGTTTGCAGCTATCACCAGCAAGCAAATGGGTCATCTGGAATCGCAGAAGCGCCTGTGGGAGCGCTACGGCCACACTCAGCTGGAACTCCTGGACAAGCGCCGCATTCGCGAGGTCGTCGCCTGCGACCAATACGTGGGCGGCATGCTCGACATGAGTGGTGGCCACATCCACCCGCTCAACCTGGCCCTGGGTGAAGCCGCGGCCGTCGAGTCGCTGGGTGGGACCATTTACGAGCAGTCACCAGCCGTACGCATCGAGCGTGGCGCCAATCCGGTGGTGCATACACCTCAAGGCAAGGTCAGGGCCAAATTCATCATCGTCGCCGGCAACGCCTACCTGGGCAATCTGGTTCCAGAGCTGGCTGCCAAATCAATGCCGTGCGGCACCCAGGTGATCACCACCGAACCCTTGGGCGATGAGTTGGCGAAGAACCTGTTGCCACAGGACTACTGCGTCGAGGACTGCAACTACTTGCTTGACTACTATCGCCTTTCTGGCGACAAGCGCCTGATCTTCGGTGGCGGCGTGGTGTACGGCGCCCGGGATCCGGCGAACATCGAAGCGATCATTCGACCGAAGATGCTCAAGGC
>NZ_JBFTLU010000591.1:0-2943 GCF_056396605.1 Pseudomonas sp. 05T35 | reverse complement strand
GCTCGTCCCAGTACGGCATGCTGATGGAAATCCCGTTGGACTTGGTCGCCGCCGTCAGGCGTTTGCGCGGCYGGGTCTGGGCCAGCTCGAAAGCGAACTTGAGAATCCGGTCGACGCCGCGCCGCGTGAACACCGACTCTTGCAGCACGAACTCATGCTCGGTGCCTTCGAACATCTTGCCGCCGACCGAGGAATATTCACCTTCGGTGTTCTCACGAATCACCACGAAATCGATGTCCCCCGGCTTGCGGCCGGCCAATGGGCACGGCACGCCGGGGAATAACCGCACCGGGCGGATATTCACGTACTGGTCGAAATCCCGACGGAATTTCAGCAGCGAACCCCACAGGGAAATGTGGTCCGGCACCTTGTCTGGCCAGCCCACGGCGCCGAAGTAGATCGCATCAAAACCCTTGAGCTGTTCGAACCAGTCGTCGGGCATCATCTGCCCGTGCTCCAGGTAGTAATCGCAGTGCGCCCAGTCGAGCACCTCGATGCTCAATTCCAGCTGCCATTTCTTCGCCGCCTGCTCAAGGACTCGCAGCCCTTCGGGCAGGACTTCCTTGCCGATGCCATCGCCGGCAATCGCGGCGATTCTGAATGTCTTGCTCATCAATCGTGGCTCCCCGTGTCTGTGAGTTACAGCCCGCCAATGTGGAAGGCTTTGACTTCAAGGTATTCGTCCAGGCCGTACTTGCTGCCTTCACGGCCCAGACCCGACTGCTTGATGCCGCCGAACGGCGCGACTTCCATGGAAATGATCCCGGTGTTGAGGCCGACCATGCCGAACTCCAGCGCTTCGCCGAAACGCCACGAGCGGCGCAGGTCCTGAGTGAAATAGTAGGCGCCCAGTCCATAAGGCGTGGCATTGGCCAGCGCGAGTGCTTCGGCCTCCTCGGTAAAGCGCATCAGCGGCGCCACCGGGCCGAAGGTTTCTTCGTTGGCCAGCAGCATGCCGGCGTGGGCATCGCCGAGTACCGTTGGCTGGACAAATTGACTGTCGCCCTCGGGAATACCGCCGCAGAGCAAGCGCGCGCCCTGGCTCAGGGCATCGTCGATATGCCGGGCGACTTTGCTCACTGCCGCCGGATTGATCAGCGGGCCGATGGTGACGTCGGCGTCGAGGCCGTTACCGACCTTGAGCTTGCCCACCTCCTCCACCAACCGCTGGGCGAAGCGCTCGTAGATGCCGTCCTGCACCAGGATGCGGTTGGCGCAGACGCAGGTCTGCCCGGCGTTGCGAAACTTGCTGAGCATGATGCCCGTCACAGCCTGCTCCAGGTCAGCATCGTCGAACACAATGAACGGCGCATTGCCGCCCAGCTCCAGGCTCAAGCGCTTGATGTGCTCGGCACTCTGGCGCATCAGCAAGCGGCCCACCGCCGTCGAACCGGTGAAGGAAAGCTTGCGTACGGTCGGGTTGCCGGTCAGCTCTTCGCCGATGCCGGCGGGCATTCCGGTCAGCACGTTGAACACCCCGGCCGGGATGCCGACGCGCTCGGCCAGTACTGCCAGGGCCAGTGCCGACAATGGCGTCAGGTCCGAGGGTTTGACGATGATCGGACAACCCGCCGCCAAGGCCGGCGCGCACTTGCGGGTGATCATCGCGTTGGGGAAGTTCCACGGGGTGATGGCCGCACAGACACCCACCGGTTGCTTGAGGGTCAGCAGTCGGCGGTCGCCGCTGGGGGCCGGTATGGTTTCGCCGTAAACCCGGCGGGCCTCTTCGGCAAACCATTTGACGAAACCGGCGCCGTAGCGAATTTCGCCTTTGGCTTCGTTGAGCGGTTTGCCCTGCTCGCAAGTCATGATCAACGCGAGGTCATCGAGGTTGTCGATCATCGCCTGATACCAGCGCTCCAGCAGCGCCGCACGCTCGGCCGCCGGGCGGGCGCGCCAGGCTGGCCAGGCTTTTTCGGCGGCGTCGATGGCGCGGCGGGTTTCCGTGCCTTGCATCGCCGGTACGCGGGCAAGGAACTGGCCGTTGGCCGGGTCGATGACGTCCAGCGTCGCGGCGTTGTCGGCGCCGATCCACTGCCCGTCGATGTAGGCGAGTTCTGCCAAAAGGCTTGGGTCTTTCAAACGATTCTTGAGCATGGTCGAGGTCCTGATCCGAGACACTTGCCAGTCTAGGGAGGTGCCTCGGAAGAGGATGCTGAAAGTGCCTTGAGGGCAGCGTCGGATGCTGAAAATCGCGGCGGGACGGCAGGCTCTACCGAAGGAGTTTATGGTCTATCAGACAAACGCTCGCGATAGCGGTGGATCAGGCAATATTGATGTTGAGAGATAAGCCGCCATCGCGAGCAGGCTCGCTCCCACATTTAATTCTTTTACAATTTCAAAGAACCGGTCAGGCCCTCAAGAAACCGCTCCCCGGCCTCCATCTGGCTGATCTCGATGAACTCGTCCGGCTTGTGCGCCTGTTCGATCGAACCCGGTCCGCAGACCACCACCGGCACATCCAGGCGCTGCTTGAACAACCCGCCTTCGGTGCCGAACGAGACTTTGGCGGTGCCGGTATCCGGTGCGGCGAAGTTCTTCAGAAAGCGCACCGCTTCGACACTCGGATGGGTATCGAGACCTGGATAGACATTGAGGGTTTCAATCTCGATGTCCGCCACGCTGGAGAGCTTTTTGGCCTCGCGTACGATCACTTCCGCACGCTCTTGCATCTGCGTCAGGAACTGATCCAGATCGTCTGCCGGCAGGTTGCGCACTTCGAAGTCGAGGGTGCAGAGGTTCGGCACGATGTTCAGCGCCTTGCCGCCGACAATCTGTCCGACATGCACCGTGCTGTAAGGCACGTCGTAGTCCGCATCCTGAGCGCCCTGCTCTTGCAATTGCTGTTGGCTTTGACGCAGTGCCGCGATGAAATCGCAAGCCACGTGGATCGCATTGACCGAGCGCGGCGCCAGCGATGAGTGCGCCTCCAGGCCCCGACAG
>NZ_JBFTLU010000590.1:0-2279 GCF_056396605.1 Pseudomonas sp. 05T35 | reverse complement strand
ATCATATAGGTATAGGTGTAGTTCCGCTTGATGATCCAATAGATAAATTTATTAGCACAATATGCAAGAGTATTGAAGAAGGATTTGATTATGTAGGTGTTCCGTTAGCACMGCCTAGTATGGATAGTAATGTCGATGTCCAAGATTGGGCGGAGACGTTAGCTGTAGTTTTTAAAGCCGCATATCCTAGTACTGCCAAGCCGCCAGAAAATTTATCAGGTAATGGACGTTTTGATGGTTATCCAACAGCTCTGGATATCGCATCCGCATACACTACTTTAAGGTTGTTTTTGAAGGTTGCAACCGAGGAAAGCATAACGGAGCCAGAGTTTCCAGATGTTGTAAAAGACGTGTGGGATAAAATCTTGCGGCTTTCGGATGATGTTATAAGAAATTTAGGTGGTGTGCCGCCAATACCCACGCCTGCTGTTGATTTACAACGATTTTCATTAGAGGATGTATGGAAGGCCATAAAAGATTACGTTGGGTGGGCTATAGATTCTGCAATTGCAGTCGCAGCTGCTGCGTTTCAGCTAATTAGAGATACGATCGCTGTGGGTGGTGCACTATTAGTTGATACGGTTAAGGCATGCTTGTATCTTGTCAATAAGTCTTTGTTCGATATTTATAAGCAGGTTCGTTTTTTGCTGGTGCGAGAGGGGTACACTATGCCCTTTACTGAAGAGCTTGATCAGGAAGTTGGGGGAGGTGTTTCCGCGCAAAGGCTATGGAGAACTCCAATAGAAACTAATCTGCAAGAGTTTCCAAAAGAAGAACTCCCTGATACTGAGCAGAAGACTACGGGTAGCTCGTATATTCCTTGGCTGCCACCTGAGCTTCTTGTTGAAATGGGTAGTCCTCCGCACTGTGAGGAGCCTCGTACATGGGTTAGTCCCTATGGCAATGACGAACCGCCAGATACTTTCATCGATGCACCACTTGGGCAACGCGAACTCCTCTCACCTAAAGGACCGATAGGTTTCGATTTCATTATAAAACCCGGCGAGAGTTTTCAACCCCCTACCAATTTTGGTGGCGCCATTGCTAATTGTGTGAAGATTTTTGAAACTATTCAGAACGCTGAGGCAATGGGTTCGTTTCCTGAAAGCTTATTTCCGGATTACAATTTAGATGGTGATCGCGGATATGGATGGGCTTGTTGGGACGTACGTAACGGGTCAGGAGATAATCTAGGTCCACCGCATGATGGTAGTTACGTAACAGTCGATCCTGTTCTCGTGCGCTAAAGCGCTATCAATGGCTTCATAAGATTCCGATTAATGTAGAGGTGTTTTAGATGAAGGTTTTTGATAGAGAGCGGGCTCCCGCCGATGATGGTGTACTTCAAGTAACGCCCTTCTTGTTTATCCCCCAGGACGCTAGCGATATAGGTGTTCCACGACCGCTCCCGACGGGTGTGGGGTGGATCGACTCACCTTCCATTTTTCTATTAAGCGAGGATGGGAGGCTGGAACTTTCACCTCGTTATGGTGTTTATTATAGAGTTGTTGTGCTTATTGGTAATTCTGGAGCAGTGCCTGCTGAAAGCTGCTTTGCAGAATTTTATCTTGATAGTTCGGTCCCTGCATACCGATTTTCTGAGGATCCTAAAGCTAAAGACGGCTACTACGCCGAACAGACCGACTTTCAACCTTCACCCCGAACGCAGTCTTTGGGAATGGTCAGTTTTTCAGTGGGGCAGTCAATTTCTGGGGGAGAAGTCTCATGGGCTATCTCTCCTGAAAACAAAAAGTGGAAAGCCGGCTCAATTTCTCCGTCCGGCTTTACTTCTCAAGATTGCTTATATGTCCGAGTATATGATTTGATCCATGACGCTCCCTCGTCGATGCTCCTGAGTTGGGCTGATCGAAAAGTGGCGTCTAAGATACTGACTTGGAATTTTGCTGGTGTGTGGGCTGGCGATGAGATTGATTCTACTGGTCAAAATCTTGGTAAAATCAGGCTTGAACTAATACAGGACGAGTGGTCAATGTATAGTCTCGGCTATGGGGCGTCATTGCGTACTTGTACACTTGTGATGAAAGACATGCCGAAAATTGAAGGTCGTGAGACTTTTTTGGATGTCCCAATGCGAGGGTGGACTGCTATCGGCATGCTCAGAGTAAATAGTATGGACGGAACGTGGTTTGCGGATTTTAAACCCCGTGGTGTAGGGGTTATGGATCTCAGTTTGAGTTATTCAGGGCAAACTGATTATGGTAAAACGAGTATTGTTTTATCACTGGAAAAAGCAACATCTAGCGCGCCAGCCCCCGATG
>NZ_JBFTLU010000589.1:0-2289 GCF_056396605.1 Pseudomonas sp. 05T35 | reverse complement strand
GTGGATGGCTTGCGGGTTGATTCTGATCGCGGCGGTCGATGTGCCGGTTCAGCTTTACCAGAGTCACAAGAAGCTGCTGATGACCAAGCAGGAAGTGCGTGACGAGCACAAGGATCAGGAAGGTCGCCCAGAGGTCAAGCAGCGGATTCGTCAGTTGCAGCGCGAGATGTCCCAGCGGCGGATGATGGCGGCCATTCCTGAGGCCGATGTGGTCATTACCAACCCGACCCACTATGCGGTGGCGCTCAAGTACGATCCGGAGAAGGGTGGGGCGCCGATGCTGGTGGCCAAGGGCAGCGACTTCCTGGCGCTGAAGATCCGCGAAATCGCGGTGGCTAATGAGGYTTTGCTGCTTGAGTCGCCGGCTCTGGCGCGTTCGATTTATTACTCCACCGAGCTTGACCAGGAAATTCCTGGTGGGCTCTATCTGGCGGTTGCTCAGGTGCTGGCTTACGTTTATCAGATCCGCCAGTACCGTGCCGGCAAGGGTAAGCGTCCGGATCCGCTCAAGGATGATTTGCCGATTCCACCGGATCTGCGCCGCGATTCCTGACCGGCTTATCTCTTGACGGTGTACTCCGATAAAAACTATGGGAGCTGGCTTGCCTGCGAAGGCGGCCTGACAGCCGGCCTATCTCTTGCAGATGTACCCCAATCAAAATTGTGGGAGCGAGCCTGCTCGCGATGGCGGCCTGACAGCCGGCCTATCTCTTGCAGATGTACACCAATCAAAACTGTGGGAGCGAGCCTGCTCGCGATGGCGGCCTGACAGCCGACCAATCTCTTGCAGGTGTACATATCCATTCCTGCGGTAACGGCCACTTAGGGTTTCGCCCTGACGGCGACTCCCTTTGGCAAACGCCCCAAAGGAAGCAAAGGTCTTCGCCCCAAGCGTACGGCACCTCGCCTAGGCTCGGCGTCCCCTCGTTCCGGCATTCATCAGGGGGCATCGCCTACGGTCTGCTGCGCGACGACCTCCTCTCGATGTGTCCGGCTGCGCCGTACGGCGCTGCGCGCCCACCCCCTGATGAACACCTCCACTCGGCCTCCCGAAGGGGCGGGTAGATCAAAAGCAAAGCACGGCGGCCTGACAGCCGGCCTGAGTGGTGGGGGCGTGCTACTGCATTGTGGGGGGCGATATCCGTAGGAGCTGCCGAAGGCTGCGATCTTTTGATCCTGGCGGCCTGAAAGCCGACCTGACTTTTGCAGGTGTACACCCATCAAAACTGTGGGAGCGAGCCTGCTCGCGAAGGCCGCACCGCGGTGTATCAGGAAAACCGCTAATAGCCGTTTGAGCTGATGACCAAACACCTGAAAGCCCCGCCTTCAAGAGAAGCGCGGGGCTTTTTATTCAATCGCGATTATTACCTGGCGCCCCCAGCACTTTCACCACGTCATCGATGACGGCTTTGCTCATCTCCTGCAAGTAGTGGGAGGCCCAGGCATAGCGGTCGGTTTTGCGCTCCATCGCTGCATCTTCGGCCAGCATCCTGGAGAGGTGGAGCAGGTCGGAGACATGGGACAAGGCAGTGAGCAGAGGGACGCCACTGTTGACGCGGAACAGGGCTTGATCGTTGTGGATGGAGAAGGGGGTGAGGCCGGCGGTTTTTAATTCGTGGAGGTGCGAAGATTTGTTCATGGTGAGGTTCTCGTTTACTGGTTAGAGCGGCCTCGTTTACTCATCGGGTTTCCATGCCCGGTCGCTGATTTGGCAGCGACCACTGAAGACTAGCGATGCCACTTCCGAGGGGCAACCTTGAAAGCCTGTCGGACAAATCCCTGTGTTTTCTGGATTTGTAGCTGAATTCTTAGGATGGGCGTTGAATATTCCGGCCTCTTCGCGAGCAGGCTCGCTCCCACAGGGGATTTGTGGGCGGCGCAGATCAACTGTGGGAGCGAGCCTGCTCGCGAAAGCGTCTTCCCAAGCGCTGCCGGACCCTTTGCTGAACGCGCTGTTTCAAGCCCCGCGCAAAAGTTGGAAGGCTTCTTGCAATAGCCGGCCTGCGCCCGCTTCAGGCGTCAAAAGTTTGCTTCAAGGAACGGGGAATACCGGTGGATCGCTCTCAGTTAATCAACAGTGCCCGCAGCAACCTGGCAGACCTCAGTCGAGGCAATCTGGGTGTGCCGCTGTTGCTGTTGGTCATGCTGGCCATGATGATGTTGCCGGTCCCGCCGTTCCTGCTCGATGTGTTCTTCACTTTCAACATTGCGCTGTCGATCGTTGTGCTGCTGGTCTGTGTCTACGCCTTGCGGCCGCTGGATTTTGCGGTGTTTCCGACCATTCTGCTG
>NZ_JBFTLU010000588.1:0-4206 GCF_056396605.1 Pseudomonas sp. 05T35 | reverse complement strand
GATATTGCACATCAATCTGTGGGAAGGGCCGGGCGACGTTCGCTTGCTCGCGAATAGATTAACCACTGATCTTATTTTCGCGTGCTGGCTTGACGAAGTTTCGCTGATAGGTTTTGATTGCTTCCGATTATCTTTCGAATCGAAACTTGTCAGCTCATGTCAAAGCGCAATACACCACAACGTCGCCACAATATCCTTGCCTTGCTGACTGAGCAGGGCGAAGTCAGTGTGGATGAATTGGCCAAGCGTTTTGAAACCTCGGAAGTTACAATTCGCAAGGATTTGGCCGCGCTTGAAAGCAATGGCTTGTTGTTACGCCGTTACGGCGGCGCAATCACCATGCCGCAAGAGTTGGTCAGTGACCCGAGCCAACCCGTTTCCCAGTACAAGCAAGCCATTGCCCAAGCAGCGGTGGCGCGGATTCGTGAACACGCGAGGATTATCATCGACAGCGGCAGCACGACCGCCGCGATGATTCCGCAACTTGGGCAACAGCCGGGTCTGGTCGTCATGACCAATTCCTTGCACGTCGCCAATGCGTTGAGCGAACTTGAACATGAGCCGGTGCTGTTGATGACCGGGGGAACCTGGGACCCGCATTCCGAGTCATTCCAGGGGCAGGTCGCCGAGCAGGTCCTGCGCTCTTACGATTTTGATCAGTTGTTCATTGGTGCCGACGGCATTGATTTGGTACGTGGTACCACGACCTTTAACGAATTGCTCGGTCTGAGCCGAGTGATGGCCGATGTGGCCCGTGAAGTGATCGTGATGGTCGAATCCGACAAGATCGGCCGCAAGATTCCAAACCTGGAGTTGCCATGGAGCAGCATCCATACCCTTATTAGCGATGATCGCTTGCCGCAAGAGGCTCGCGACCAGATTCAGGCCCGCGGCATTAACTTGATATGCGCGGCAGTCAGCCAGGAGAAATAGCATGTGTGGAATTGTCGGTGCAGTCGCGGAACGTAATATCACCGCCATTTTGCTCGAAGGTCTGAAGCGCCTCGAATACCGCGGCTACGACAGCGCCGGTGTAGCGGTTTACACCAACGGTGAAAAACTCGAGCGCATGCGTCGCCCGGGCAAGGTCAGCGAACTTGAACAGGCCCTGGCACAAGAACCGCTGGTTGGCCGTCTCGGTATCGCCCACACCCGTTGGGCCACTCACGGCGCGCCGTGCGAGCGTAATGCTCACCCGCATTTCTCCGGTGATCTGGCGGTGGTGCACAACGGCATCATCGAAAACCACGAAGCCCTGCGTGAGCAGCTCAAGGCACAGGGTTACGTGTTCACCTCGGACACCGATACCGAAGTCATTGCCCACCTGCTGAACCACAAGCTCAAGGAGCTCCCTGACCTGACCGTCGCCCTCAAGGCTACCGTCAAGGAATTGCACGGTGCTTACGGTCTGGCCGTTATCAGCGCGCAACAACCGGATCGTCTGGTCGCCGCTCGCAGTGGTAGCCCGCTGGTGATCGGCCTGGGTCTGGGCGAGAACTTCCTCGCATCCGACCAACTGGCACTGCGTCAGGTCACTGACCGTTTCACCTATCTGGAAGAAGGCGACATCGCGGAGATCCGCCGTGACAGCGTGCAGATCTGGGATATCGACGGCAACGTTGTCGAGCGCGAAGCGGTGCAGTACCGCGATAACACCGAATCCGCCGAGAAGGGCGAGTTCCGTCACTACATGCTGAAGGAAATCCACGAGCAACCGTCGGTCGTGCAACGCACCCTGGAAGGCCGCCTTGGCCCGAATCAGGTGTTGGTCCAAGCGTTCGGTCCACAAGCTGCCGAGCTGTTCGCCAAGGTCCGCAATGTGCAGATCGTCGCCTGCGGTACCAGCTATCACGCCGGTATGGTCGCGCGTTACTGGCTGGAAGAACTGGCCGGCATCCCGTGGACCCAGGCCGGTCGCGAAATCGGTGTGGCATCGACTAAAGCATTCACCACTCAGTTGGTGGGGCTGCTGCTGTTGACCCTTTCTCTGGGTCAGGTGCGTGGCACCTTGTCCAAAGACTTGGAGGCCGAGTTGGTGGAAGAGCTGCGTCGCTTGCCGGCTCGTCTGGGCGAAGCGCTGGCGATGGACAGCACCGTCGAAAAAGTCGCCGAGCTGTTCGCCGACAAGCACCACACACTGTTCCTCGGTCGTGGMGCACAGTACCCGGTGGCGATGGAAGGCTCGCTGAAGCTCAAGGAAATCTCCTACATCCACGCTGAAGCCTACCCGGCCGGCGAGCTCAAGCATGGCCCGTTGGCGTTGGTCGACGACGACATGCCTGTAGTGACAGTGGCACCGAACAACGAACTGTTGGAGAAGTTGAAATCCAACCTGCAGGAAGTTCGTGCCCGTGGCGGCCAGCTGATTGTGTTTGCTGACGAAAAAGCCGGCATGAGCAATGGCGAAGGCACGCATGTGGTCAACATGCCGCACATCCACGACATCCTGTCGCCGATCCTCTACACCATTCCGTTGCAGTTGCTCTCGTACTACGTTGCTGTGCTGAAAGGCACAGACGTTGACCAGCCGCGTAACCTGGCGAAATCGGTGACGGTGGAGTAAGTCATAGCGGCGATCAGGACCTTGGTGGTTCCTGAAAACAGATTTTGACACAACGGCTAAGCCCCTTTTTTAAGGGGCTTTTCTGTTTCTGGTCGGCGCTATTTTTCTGATCATGATCCCTCTCTAAGGGGGGAGGGACAGTCAGAAATGAATCTCCGCGGACTTGATGCCAATCTCCCGAAGCTCATGGATCAGGTCATCCAAGTGTCGAAATGACTCGATTTCTTCTTTGTCATTGATCAGAAAATAGCTGCTTCCCACCTCTTTTTTAAACAGGATGATCCACTCGCGCGTGTTGGCCKGGTTGGCTATCACATGCGTGTCGAAGTGCATGCCTTCACCGTGTTTGGTTTTGACGTCTTCGCGTTTCATGTGGATCTCCGAGCGTGGACTCATGTTGTCCACAAACATGATTCTGGATCATTCAACACTGGTTTTTTCAGCGTCGCGGATGCTGTGCAAAGGGTATTTCAGTGGCTTTGCTATTATCACTTCATGTAAATATTATGCACATGCCACCACAGAGGGCTAGTCATGATTGCGATACGAGAAGCCTGGAAAGCGGGCCTGTTGAGGCCTGAGCACTGGCTTCGAAATATCGTCTCCGGGGTCATCGTCGGCGTTGTGGCACTGCCCTTGGCCATGGCGTTTGCCATCGCCTCAGGCGTAAAGCCCGAGCAGGGAATTTACACAGCCATCATCAGTGGGCTTCTGGTTTCTCTCTTTGGAGGGAGCCGTCTTCAGATCGCAGGCCCGACAGGGGCATTCGTCGTCATTTTGTCTGGAGTGACCGCCAAATACGGCGTTGWTGGCTTGCAGATCGCGACGATAATGGCCGGGGCGATTTTGCTGTTGCTCGGTATCACCAAGCTTGGGGCCATCATCAAGTTCATCCCCGACCCGGTGATTGTCGGATTCACCGCCGGCATTGGTGTGATCATTTGGGTCGGGCAGTGGAAAGATTTCTTTGGTTTGCCGAAAATCAGCGGTGAGCATTTCCATGAGCGACTCTGGCACCTGGTTCAGGCTCTCCCCAGCTTTCATGTACCCACGACACTGTTAGCACTCTCAAGTCTGGTGCTGGTGATCAGCGCCCCCAAAATACCTGGCGTAAGACGTGTTCCCGGCCCCTTGATCGCTATGGTCGTCGTGACGGCGCTGCAGTCATATTTTCAGTTCGCCGGGGTTGCAACGATCGGGAGTGCTTTCGGGGGGATTCCTCGAGGATTGCCTGCGGTCGGCCTTCCCGCAATAACACTGCCTCAAGTGATTGAGTTGATTGGCCCGGCGTTCGCCATCGCGATGTTGGGCGCTATCGAGTCATTACTGTCTGCGGTTGTCGCCGACGGTATGGCCGGTACCAAGCATGACTCCAATCAGGAGTTAATCGGCCAAGGCATCGCTAACCTGGTCACCCCTTTGTTCGGTGGCTTTGCCGCGACAGGTGCAATTGCTCGAACCGCGACCAACATCCGTAATGGAGGCAACAGTCCCATCGCGGGTTTTGTACATGCGCTCACATTGATAATGCTGATTTTATTCCTGGCGCCGTTGGCTTCGGATATTCCACTGTGTGCGTTGGCAGCGATCCTGTTTGTGGTCGCCTACAACATGAGCGAGTTGAAGCATTTCCAGCGCATGGT
>NZ_JBFTLU010000587.1:0-2304 GCF_056396605.1 Pseudomonas sp. 05T35 | reverse complement strand
GACACGTTGCGCACGTATGCCGCGTTCGCCCTGAGCAAGGGTCTGCAACTCTATGCATGCATCGATCCTGCGCTGCCAAACCGGCTGCTGGGGGACCCGATGCGGATCCGCCAGATCCTCAACAATCTGTTGAGTAACGCCATCAAGTTCACTGACACCGGGCGTGTTGTACTGCGGGCCCGAGTATTGGAGCGCTGTGACAATCAGGTCAGCCTGGAGTGGCAGGTCACCGACTCCGGTATTGGTCTCTCCGAGCCGCAACAGGCCAAGCTGTTCGAACTGTTCTATCAGGTCCGGGATGCGTCCTGCGAAGGCGGCGCGGGTTTGGGGCTGCCGATTTGCAGGTGGTTAAGCGAGATGATGGGCGGCCACATAAAAGTGGTCAGCGAACCAGGTCTGGGCAGCAGCTTCGCTCTGCAGATGAGCTTGCCGGTACTGACCGGTGAACTCCCGGACTGCAGGGTAATCGAGCCCTGCCCATCACCGGTGTATGTCCAGGCCCCGGTCCGCGAGTTGGCACAGACACTGTGCGACTGGCTTGATCGCCTGGGGATTCATGCCACGCTGGCAACGTCGCCGCTGGAACAGAAACACCCAAAAGCGGTGCTGGTGGACGTTTTACCCTCTGATCCAGAGCAGCCCTGGGATGGCCCGCGTGTTCGTTGTACGTCAGGCGGACGTAACCCGCCTGAGTACACCAATAATGGCTGGGAAGTCGATATGCATGACGTGCGAGCCATTGCTTTGGCGGTCTCGCTGGCACAGCAAGGCAAACGCGAACAGCCCCGGCAAGCTGAACAACAAAGAGCCGGCAACCTCCATTTGCACATTCTGGTGGCAGAGGACAACCCGATCAACCAGGCGATCATCAAGGAACAACTCGAGGCGCTCGGTTGCTCCGTCGTCGTAGCCGCCAATGGCGAACAAGCCATGCACCTGTGGCGACCTGAAGTCTTCGACGTGGTGCTGACAGACGTCAACATGCCACTCATGAACGGTTATGAATTGGCCAAAACACTTCGGGAGCATGATCCCCAATTGCCAATCATTGGTGTGACCGCCAACGCCATGCGTGAGGAAGGCATGCGTTGCATCGCCGTCGGAATGAATGCCTGGATCGTCAAACCCCTGAGCCTGCAAACCCTGCGAGCCCACCTGGTCAAACTCTGCAAGCCGGCCCTGCAAGCGGTGCCGACTCGCGTCGAGTCTGAAACCATCACCGCCCGCTCCCGGACACCGGACACCGATACCGTTCAACTCTCCCCCAAAATGCGACCGTTGTTCATCAGCACCCTGCAGCAAGACATACAACGGATCAAGACCGCACTCGAACAAAACGACTGCAGAGTCCTCGGTGAAAGGCTACACAGCATCGCCGGCGCCCTGGGTGCCGTGCAAGCCATCGGCCTGGCTCAGGAATGTGTTGATCTGGAGTGTTCGCTCGCGGGCGCAATCCTCGACACTTCCCTTGCACTGAAGGTGAAGCAGATACTGGGCAGGCTTTCGAATGTTCTGGACGCTCTTGAGTAATAACAGCGGCCCATTGCGTGCAATCATATGGAAATACCCCAATCATCTACACCGGCATTACGGGCGGCCTTTATGGAAAAACTCAAAGTCATCATCGCGGACGATCACCCGATTGTGCTTCTTGGAGTACGCGAACTGATCGAGCGCGACGCGCGTTATTGCGTTGTCGGTGAGGCCGTCTGCTCACAGGGCCTGATCGAATTACTTGAGCAACAACCCGTGGACATTGTCATCACCGACTACAACATGCCCGCAGACTCGCCTTATGGTGACGGGCTCAAGTTGGTCGACTATCTGAAGCGACATTTTCCACACGTGCGGATTCTGATACTGACCATGGTCTCCAACCCTCTGATCCTCGCCCGCCTTCACGAACTGGGGGTGGTCGGGGTGATTCAGAAGAGCCAGTTGCACACTGAAATCCAGCTCGCGCTCAAAGCTATTGCCCAACAGGGTATTTATCGCAGCCTGGAACCGGCGAAAACCTCCGTCGTGGAATCCTCCACGGCCCTTGATGATCGATTCACCACCTTGTCGCCCAAGGAGTTCGAGATACTGCGCCTATTTATCTCCGGCAAGAGTGTGAGTGATATAGCCCGCAGTCAGAACAGAAGTTCAAAAACCATTAGTGCACAAAAAATTTCGGCAATGCGAAAACTTGAAGTCAATAGCGATCAGGACTTGTTGGCCTACTGCCTGGAACGCGGTCTCTTCAACTAAAAAAGCTGATAAAATCGGTCGCGATGCCATTAGCCATAATGGCTTTGCACACAC
>NZ_JBFTLU010000586.1:0-2312 GCF_056396605.1 Pseudomonas sp. 05T35 | reverse complement strand
CAGCGATGCCGATCGCACCGCCCAGATTGCGCATCAGATTGAACAAACCCGACGCGTGCTTCAACCGCGCCGGGGCCAACCCGCCCAAGGTCAGCGTCACTGCCGGTGGCACCGCCAATTGCTGGGCAATCCCGCGCAAGGCTTGCGGCAGTATCAATTCCCTGGCGCCCCAGTCATGGGTAATCGGGCTGAAGTCCCACATCGATAACGCAAACAGCCCAAGGCCGGTCATCATGATCCAGCGCAGGTCGACGCGGTTGGCCAGAAAGGCATACAGCGGAATCGCCATGATCTGGAACACCCCGGTGGAAAACACCGCCAGACCAATGTCTAGTGCTCCATAACCGCGTACCCGACCGAGAAACAGCGGCGTCAGGTAAATGGTCGCGAACAGACCGATCCCGGTGACGAATGAAAAGAAGCAGCCGAGGGCAAAGTTGCGGTCTTTCAGCGCCCGCAGATCAACGATCGGGTTGGCCACGTGCAAGCTCCGGCCGATAAACGCCAGGCCCGCCAGCCCGGAGATCCACGCGGTGGTCAGAATCGTCTGGTCGCTGAACCAGTTCCAGCGCGGACCTTCCTCCAGGGTGTATTCCAGGCAGCCGAGAAACAGCGCCATGAACACCATGCTCAGGTAATCCGCACCCTTGAGCAGGGACAGTTCCGGCTGGTCGATTTTCACCAGCAGCGGCACCGCCACGGCGACGAAAATCCCCGGCACCAGGTTGATGTAGAACAGCCAGTGCCAGGACGACACGTCGGTGATCCAGCCGCCAATCACCGGCCCCAGCGTCGGTGCCAATGAGGCCACCGCGCCAATGGTCGCGGCGGCGATGACCCGTTGTTTGCCGCTGAAGAAAAAGAACGCGGTGGTGAACACCAACGGAATCATCGAGCCGCCGAGAAACCCTTGCAGGGCCCGGAAGGCGATCATGCTCTGGATGTTCCAGGCCGCGCCGCAGAGCAGGCTGGCCAGAGTGAAACCGACCGCCGAAGCGCAGAACTGCCAACGGGTGGAAAACACCCGCGACAACCACCCCGACAGCGGAATCACGATAATTTCAGCGATCAAATAACTGGTTTGCACCCAGGCGGTTTCGTCGGTGCCGGCCGAGAGCCCGCCGCCGATGTCACGCAGCGAAGCCGAAACAATCTGGATATCCAGCAGCGCGATGAACATGCCGATGCACATCGTAGCGAAGGCAAAGACCTTGGTCGCCGTCGCCATGGTCGCAGCATTGAACGGTTGAGCCTGGGCGGTGAGGGCGCGGCTCATGGTGCGCTGGCCCGGACGATGGCAACGGTGGTTTCCTTGGGCGCGGTTTTGGTATCAACCGAGGCGGTCACCGACAGCCCCGGACGCAACTGGCCGAGCACGCCATCGGCGGGATCAAGGAGTATCCGCACTGGCACCCGCTGGACGATTTTGGTGAAGTTGCCGGTGGCGTTTTCTGGTGGCAGCACGCTGAACTGCGCGCCAGTGGCTGGCGCCAGGCTGTCCAGATGACCATGGAACTCACGCCCCGAGAGCACGTCGGCATGAATGCTCACGCGCTGCCCCGGCACCATGTGCGCCAACTGATCTTCCTTGAAGTTGGCATCGACCCACAGACCGCTGGCCGGCACCACCGAGAGCAGTTGCGAGCCGGCCTGGGCATAGGCGCCAACCCGCGCCCGACGGTTGCCGATGACACCGTCGACCGGTGCGCGCAGTTCGGTGTAGCCGAGGTTCAATTGCGCCAGATCTCGTTCGGCACGCGCCTGCATTAACGCGGCTTTGGCTTGTTGCTTGCGGGTAGCGATCACGTCCAGTTGCCGTTGCGTTGCGAGCAGTTCGGCCTGTGCCCGGGCACTCTGCGCTTGGGCCGTCTTGAAGGTGGCATCGGCGCGTTGTGCACTTTCCACCGACACCGCATTACTGCCGACCAGTTTCTTGTAGCGCGCATTGTCATCCCGCGAGCGGGCGGTTTCCGCACCCGCGGCATCGATCCCGGCACGCGCCTGACCGATCACCGCATGCTGCAATTGCTCCGTGGCATCGAGGTTGGCCAGCAGCGCTTCTTGCGCGGCAACGGCACCTTCGGCCTTGGCCAGGCTGGCGCGATAGTCGCGCGAATCGAGGCGTATCAGCAGGTCGCCAGCCTTGACGCGCTGGTTGTCGGTCACCAGCACTTCTTCGATATAACCGGCGACTTTCGGCCCGATCACCGTCACATCGCCACCAATGTAGGCATCGTCGGTTTCTTCGATGAATCGGCCGCTGGTCCACCAGTGCGAACCGTAGAGGGCGATCAACGCCAGAGCAATGAGGC
>NZ_JBFTLU010000585.1:0-2317 GCF_056396605.1 Pseudomonas sp. 05T35 | reverse complement strand
GTAGTTGATCCGCCCACCACCGTCGACGCTCATGTCCGCGCGGAAAATCTTGAAAGTGTGATCCTGCTTATCGACGGCCAACTGGTAGCGAATGTCGAACGGATGACGCTTGATACCACTCTGGAACTGCTCGTAACGGTCGTTGGCCAGACGCACCGGCATACCGCCGCCATACAACGCCGCCAAAGCCGCATAGTAGACAAAGATGTTGTGGTCTTTGGAGCCGTAGCCGACGGTGTAGCCAGGGTGCATGTTCAGCGTGCTCAAGCCAAACCGCGACGGCGCGATCATCTTCGCGGTTTCGGTCGCAGCCTCCAGCGGACACTGGGTCGCGACGACAAAATGCAGGGTCCTGGTCGCCGGGTCGTACCAACCGTTGCCGTTGTCCGGTTCCATTGCAGCCGGTTCAATCGACGGCGTCTTGTAGCGCTCGTCGAAAACCATCCRGCCTTCTGGCGGGTTTTCCAGTTGCTGCTTCATGCGATCGGCGTAAAACAGACCGCGCTCGGTCAGGTTGCCATGCAGGTTCGGCTGGGCGTTCCACACCGGACGCCGTTCGCGAATCATCGGGAACAGGATCGAGTCCTTCAGGCTGGCGAATTCATCTTCATCTGCCGAGGTCGCCCCACCGACCCGCACGTAACGGAAACTGCCATAAGGATCGCGCGTGTAAAACGGCGCCTTGGCGCCATAGCGAATCGCTTTGTCGTTGAACTTGAGCATGTTCTTGGCCTGGCGGAAACGCTCGAAGTCGTTCCAGATCAGGATCGCTACCGGGTGGCCGATGAACATCGGCACCTTGCCGGTTGGCAGCAGCGGATCGGGCGCGTGGTCTTCAGGGAAAACGATGCCGTCCTTGTCCAGGTCTTCAGCGGTGACGATGCGATCAGGCTGCAATTCGGCACCCAGCAACGACAGGTCGAATCCGTCATAAATGCGGTCGGCGCGAATGGTTTTGAGCAGCATCGCGTGGCCTTGTTGCTGCGGCCAGCCCGGCATGTCCTTGGCCCGGATGTCGCGGGCAAATACCTTGCTGCCGCAGACCTTGGACAATGAGTCATTGCGCATGCGTGCCTTGCCGTTGTTGCCGAGCCATTGCTCGGACGGCACGGTCACGCTGTTTTCCATCAAGGCAGCCAGCGCCTGGGAGCTGAGCGGGGTCAGCGTCACACTGACGCCAGCGATCAACCCGCCCTGCAGGAAGGAGCGCCGGGATATATCACGGTTGGACATGGATCATCCTCTGGACGGTTATGAATTCCGCCCATGTCGTTATGGTGTACAGGGAAATCTCTGGTCTCAGGAGCCCTCCTGACGATACGAAGGGCTGAAAAGCCGAAAAGCTGACCTAATGGTTAACTTTATCGAATTTGTCAGGCCTCGGCAAAAGTAATAAATAGAGACTCATTGGAGAGCCTGTCGACGAATGGACAATATTGAGGACGAAAAAAAGCCCGCATGCGGGCGGGCTTGAAGGGGATATCTCAAAGGAGTCAGGTCAATCTAGGCTGGTAAGGGTGAAGACTTCGTGAAAGGGTTGTCATGGTTACGGAAATATCATAGCCCCCACGGAAGCCAGCACCTTATCAACGCCCCCTCATACTCCCGTGCTATATCTTTTTCCGCTCCCCTCCTTTGCTCCATTTTTTACTGACCGACTTGCGAATGGGTTCAAGAAGAAAGAACAGTACATAGCCCGAGAGGACGAGCGCGAGATCGATCAATGATTCAGCAATGGGGCCTACGAAGTATTCAATGCAGTATTTAGCAACGAACAGCAACGAAATGCCACCAATTGCCATTAACGTGACAACTGCAAGACTTGATAACCTTTCCTTCAACTGGGTATATCTCCCGACTCTGTGCGGCAACCTCATGTGAGACGCCTGGAAATCTCCATTGTTCCGAAAAATCTGCAATGCTGCCGCAGAGCCAAACTGGCAGCCCTGAGCGAGCTGCAATGGCGGCCCAGGCTTATTCAAGGTGTATACGATGAGCCTTCACTTCGCTCGCGTAGAGGGCCAGCCGTTCTTCGGCGGTCTCCAACACCTGACACGTCTTCAGCAGTGACTGGGCATCGACCTCATTACCTGTCTGTCTCAGCCGCTCGGCTATGGCTTTGAGCTCCACTGCCGACCATCGCATATCAGATGCAAGGTTCTGGAAATCGCTGCGCAGTTCGTGCTCGGGTTTGTTGAGTAACATGGCAATTCCCTCCGCGTCATGCATCACTCGATGCGACGCTCTGAAAATCGTTTCCACTGCAAAAGACTTGATAACCCTCTTGTGCACTGGATGCAACTCCCAGATTTGCCAC
>NZ_JBFTLU010000584.1:0-2321 GCF_056396605.1 Pseudomonas sp. 05T35 | reverse complement strand
GGGTCTGGCCGGTGTCGGCGCGATAGTGCCGGACGAAGCTGCGTTCGCTCATACCCGCTTGCAGCGCCAGCGCCGGGATGCCGAGGTCCAGGGAGAGGTTTTCGGCGATCCAGGCGTGCAGTTCATCAAAGCGATTGCCGTGCTGTTGCAGGTCGAGGGTCACGCTGAACTGCGACTGGCCACCCGGGCGCTTGAGGAACACCACCAGTTGCCGGGCGACTTCCAGGGCAATCCCACGCCCCAGATCTGCTTCCACCAGCGCCAACGCCAGGTCGATGCCGGCCGTAACCCCGGCCGAGGTCCAGACCGGGCCGTCGTTGATAAAGATCGGGTTGGGCTCGACCCGCAGTTTCGGGTGCTTTTGCGCCAGCTGATCACAGCGGGTCCAGTGGGTAACCACGCGACGACCATCGAGCCAGCCGCTGGCGGCCAGCAGAAAGGCGCCCGTACACACCGACGCCACACGCCGGGAAAGCGCCGCCTGTTGACGCACCCAGTCCACCAGCACAGTGTCTTCGGCCGCCGCGTAAACACCCCAGCCGCCCGCGATGATCAGCGTGTCGGAAGGTTCGCTCGGCAACGGTTCGGCCAACAGCGCCAAGCCGGCCGAGGACATCACCGCCCCACCGCCATTGACAATCACCGTCGGCGCATAGGGCGGTGGCAATCCTCGCTGCGCGGCCATGTCATTGGCCGAGGCAAACACCTGCAAYGGCCCGGTGACATCSAGCASTTGCACRTTGGCGAAGGCCAGCACATGAATGGTTTTCGGKKRGTTYGGCATGATTGGCGTAATTCGWGGGKTTATTGGCGTATWCGCCAAATCCTACGAGCCTACAGTTAAACCGTCCACCCAATAAGGGTGTGAACATGCAGACCAAGGAGATAGCGTCATGACGTTGCAGATCGGTTTTCTGTTGTTTCCACAGGTGCAGCAACTGGACCTGACCGGACCTTACGATGTGCTGGCTTCGTTGCCGGATGTGAAGGTGCATTTGATCTGGAAGGACCTGGTCCCCGTGACGGCAAGCACCGGTCTGGTCCTGAAGCCGACCACCACGTTCGATGACTGCCCCGACCTGGATGTGATTTGCATCCCAGGAGGCAGCGGCGTCGGGCCATTGATGGAAGATCCGCAGACCCTGGCGTTCATTCGCAAACACGCCGCCAAGGCACGCTATGTAACCTCGGTGTGCACCGGCGCATTGGTACTCGGCGCGGCGGGATTGCTCAAGGGAAAACGTGCGACGACCCACTGGGCCTATCATGAATTGTTGAGCCTGTTGGGCGCCATTCCGGTTCGGGACCGGGTGGTACGCGACGGCAATCTGCTGACCGGTGGCGGGATCACGGCGGGGATCGATTTTGCCCTGACCCTGGCCGCTGAGTTGTACGACAAAGACACTGCGCAATTGGTGCAACTGCAACTCGAATACGCGCCCGCACCACCCTTCAACTCGGGCGACCCGCAAACCGCGCCGAAAGCCGTGCTGGAGGAAGCTCGTCGGCGAGCTGCCGCCTCGCTCAATCAACGCACACTGATCACCGAACGCGCAGCAGCACGTCTCGGTTAAGCGCTTGGTCAGGTCCGAAACAGACCTTTACAACGCCCATAAAAAAACCCGCCGAAGCGGGTTTTCCAAGACCATAACGACATCCTGTCGCTGCATTCCTTGCAAATGGTCGGTCATCCATGACCCTGAGCGCGTCCTGCGCTGCAGTTGATGGAGTCAGATTAGGCCTGAATCCACAGGCGCAAAAGACGACATACCATCGGCCGCGCGTAAGCCATTGGCTATACGTCAGGTCCAGCCCCAATGGGCCATTTCCTGCAGGCAAAAAAAAACCCGCCGAAGCGGGTTTTCAAGACCATGACGACATCCTGTCGCTGCGATCCTTGCAAATGGTCGATCATCCATGACCCTGAGCGCGTCCTGCGCTTCAGTTGATGGGTGTAGATTACGCTTCGGATCCAATCTGAAACAGGAGACATAGCTGCTACTTCGTGTAAGACATTCGCCATTACAGCACTTCCGAAACCCCTTAGAGACCTCAGGTCTCAAGCACTTGAGGTGCGAGTTTCGGCTCGCAATTCATTGTTCGACAAAGGATTTCAGACTCACCAACGCGTGGTCCCACTGCTGGCTGATCACTTCCAGCGAGCGGCGGGCCTCGTCCAGTTGCGTCGGCTCGAAGACCCAGCGGCGCTCACGCCCCCGCTTGGTGTCACGCACCAGGCCGGCGTCAGCCAGCACTCGCAGGTGTTTGGTCACAGCCTGGCGACTGATGTCGGTGCCGGCGGTCAACTGCGCGATCGACAT
>NZ_JBFTLU010000583.1:0-2336 GCF_056396605.1 Pseudomonas sp. 05T35 | reverse complement strand
GTGTCCATCAGGGGGCATCGCCTACGGTCTGCTTCGCGACGACCTCCTCTCGATGTGTCCGGCTGCGCCGTACGGCGCTGCGCGCCCACCCCCTGATGAACACCTCCACTCGGCCTCCCGAAAGGGGCGGGTGGATCAAGATCAACAGCAAAGCACGGCGGCCTGCCGGCCGGCCTGAGTGGTTGGGGCGAGCCAATTCATTGTGGGCGGCAGCTACGGAGAGCAATCAAGTGATCAAGCGATCAGCGTCGCCTCGCGCTCCAATGCCCACGGCGCGATCAAGCGCTGCGGGGTCTGGCAGGTTTTGCGCTTGAACACGAAGTTGCGGCACTTCTCGGCGAACTGCTGGCGGTTGTGCACCATGTCCAGTTGCATCTGGGCCAGCTCGGCCTCGCGACAGTGTTCGATCTGCTGAAGGTCCATGCTGGTTTTTTGCGCGCGAAACGCTGCGTACTTTTCATCGGTCAAAGCGCCCTTGGCCCGTTGCAACAACCATTGGCTGAACTCGCGCGGGCAGCGCGGACCAATCTCCTGAATCATCCCCAACTGCCAGGCCTGAAACGCGCTGAGCGGCAGGCAGTCTTCGGTCAGCTTGTGCGCGATTTCGCTGCCCACTGCTCGGGGCAGGCTGTAGGTCCAGTATTCGGAGCCATACAGGCCCATGGTTTTGTAATGCGGATTGAGTACGACACCCGCCCGGGCAAACACGATGTCGGCGGCCAGCGCCAGCATCACGCCGCCGGCTCCGGCACTGCCAGTCAGGCCGCTAACCACCAGTTGCCGGGCCGTCAACATTTCCTTGCAGACATCGTCGATCGCCTGAATATTGGCCCAGGCTTCCAGCCCCGGCACCTTGGCAGCCTGAATGACATTGAGGTGCACACCGTTGGAAAAGCTTCCACGACCGCCCTTGATCAGCAGCACTTGGGTGTCCCGAGCCTTGGCCCACTGCAGCGCTGCAACTAGCCGCTGGCATTGTTCGGTGCTCATGGCGCCGTTATAGAACTCGAAGGTCAGTTCACCGACGTGACCCGACTCCCGATAACGAATCGGTTGATAGGTCGCCTCGTTGAACGGTTGGTTGGCGATCGATCCGTCCAGTACCGGTATCGCATCGAGTTGCCCGGCCAGCACATGCCGCGCCGGCAACTTGAAGGTTTCCTCTCCTGGCTGGGCCTTGCGCTTGAGTGAACCGATCCACAGGCTGTGATCGCCGGTCGCGACCAGTACGGCATCGTCCTGCACGGCAAGAATGGTTCCCGGCGTGCCGGTACGTGAATCGAGGTGCGCGTCGTACAGGTAATACTGCCCGCCGGCCAGRCTCGCCAACACACCCGGCTGACCGTCGGCGGCATCAATGGTGCGTTTGATGAACTGCGTGCAATCGTGCCAGCTGAAGGTGCGGTCGGCCTGTTTCATGTTCGGCTTCAAGCGCCCGATGACGTTCGGTTGCGTGTAATCGAGGGGTGTCGGGACRAAATCGCTGGCGAATTTTTCCACCACATCGCGTATGCAATAGATCGCGGCGTCACTCACCGGGCCGTTGTACAGCTCGGATTTGCGCACGTCGGCGGGCATGCTGAATTCATAGGTCGACCAGATCGGTCCAGCGTCCATTTCTTCGACCGCTTGTAAGGCCGTGACGCCCCAGCGGCTGACCTGCTGGGTGATGGCCCAGTCCAGCGCGCTGGCACCGCGGTCACCGACGATGCCTGGGTGAATGATCACCACCGGGCGATCCGGGTTGCTCCAGAGCTGTTGCGGAACACGATCCTTRAGAAACGGGCAGATCACCAGATCGGCCGCCGATTCCTCTATCTGCCGGCACACCGAGGCTTCGTCGGTGAACAGCACTACGCTGGGCTCGTGACCTGACTGGCGCAAGTCCAGCCAGGCCCGTTGGGTCAAACCGTTGAACGCCGATGACAACAAAATGATCTTCAATGACCGCATGAATGACTCTTCCCTGAGAATGCGCGGCCGGAGGCTCCCATTGAGCCGTCCCTGGCCTTTGATGGAAGCGCAAGGGTAGAGAGTGTGTGGCGAGGATTAGCTGACCGAGATCAATCTTGTGTTTGCAAATCGTTCATCAGTCGACGAGTTGTTGATTGCTGTTGGTAAACCGCTTTGATTTTGTCTGACCTGAAACGACAAACCCGCCAGTCTTGTGAAAAAGTGGCGGGTTTTGTGTTGTTCGCAGACACGGAGGAGCACCTGTGGCGAGGGAGCTTGCTCCCGCTGGGTTGCGAAGCGACCCTGAAATCAGTCACCGCGAATATCCAGATGGAGCGCGATTACCGGATTACGACCGCTTCGCGGCCGAGCGGGAGCAAGCT
>NZ_JBFTLU010000582.1:0-4329 GCF_056396605.1 Pseudomonas sp. 05T35 | reverse complement strand
GTTCCACTTTGTTCACGAGGATGAAGACGGGCAAAAGTTTGAATCTGAGCATTGGTACTTCGGAGAAGTCGATGAAGCGGATGATGGCTCCGAGAAAGAGCGCTGGAGATACAAAACCTTTAAATCCTTTCGCGCTGAAAACCCTGAGCTTTTCGGCTAGGACATTTCATTTTTAGGCGAATGCCAGGCCGCCATCGCGGGCAAGCCTTGCTCCTACGGGAATGCTACAGCGATCGCAGGAACATGGTTTGCCCGCAATCCCCCCCGCAGCTCAACAAAACTCCACAAAAACCAAAATCCGACCAACACCCCTCTTGTACACGCCCCCTCCTGCCGACAAGCTATGATCCATACGCATAATCGTTCGACGAAAAAGGCAACTCCACATGCGCATTCTCATCACCGGCGGTGCCGGCTTCATCGGCTCGGCGCTGATTCGCCTCCTGATCCGCCACACTGAACATGAAGTGCTCAACCTGGACAAGCTGACCTACGCCGGCAATCTAGAGTCGTTGAGCAGCATTGCCACCAACACCCGTTATGAGTTCGTGCAGGCCGATATCGTTGATCAGGCCACTGTCAGCGCGGTACTGGCGCGGTTCCAGCCGCACGCGATCATGCACCTGGCAGCCGAGTCCCATGTCGACCGTTCCATCGATGGTCCGGCGGACTTCATCCAGACCAACATTGTCGGCACCTACAGCCTGCTGGAAGCCACCCGCGCCTACTGGAACAGCCTGGCCGAACCTGAGAAAAGCGCCTTTCGCTTTCACCACATTTCGACCGACGAGGTATATGGCGACCTGCATGGCGTCGATGACCTGTTCACCGAGACCACACCCTATGCGCCGAGCTCGCCCTACTCCGCCAGCAAGGCAGCGTCCGACCATCTGGTCCGCGCCTGGCAGCGTACCTACGGTTTGCCGGTTCTGCTGACCAACTGCTCGAACAATTACGGGCCGTTCCACTTCCCCGAGAAACTCATTCCACTGGTGATCCTCAACGCCCTCGCCGGGAAGCCTCTGCCGGTGTATGGCAATGGCCTGCAAGTGCGTGACTGGCTGTTCGTCGAGGATCATGCTCGCGCGTTGCTCACCGTGGTGACCCATGGTGTAGTCGGTGAGACCTACAACATCGGCGGCCACAACGAACAGAAAAACATCGACGTGGTGCGCAGTATTTGCGATTTGCTGGAAGAGTTGGCGCCGCAAAAACCTGAAGGCGTCGCGCACTTCGCCGACCTGATCACTTTTGTCCAGGATCGCCCCGGCCACGACCAGCGTTACGCCATCGATGCCAGCAAAATCGAACGCGAGTTGGGTTGGGTGCCCGAAGAAACCTTCGCCAGCGGCCTGCGTAAAACCGTGCAGTGGTACCTCGATAACCTAGACTGGTGCCAACGAGTCCAGGATGGCAGCTATCAAGGCCAACGACTGGGTTTCACTGACTTCAAGGACTTGATCGCATGATGAAGGGAATTGTTCTGGCAGGTGGCTCTGGTACCCGTCTGCACCCGATCACACTCGGGGTATCCAAACAACTGTTGCCGGTCTACGACAAACCGATGATCTATTACCCGATCTCGGTGCTGATGCTCGCGGGCATCAAAGACATCCTGGTGATTTCCACCCCTCAGGACCTGCCGCATTACCGCAATCTGTTGGGCGACGGCAGTCAGTTCGGAGTGCATTTCAGCTATGTCGAGCAACCGTCTCCGGACGGCCTGGCCCAGGCTTTCCTGATTGGCGAGGAGTTTATCGGTGACGATTCGGTGTGCCTGATCCTGGGCGACAACATCTTTCACGGACAGCACTTCACCGAAAAATTGCAACGCGCCGCCGGGCACACCGAAGGCGCTACGGTTTTCGGTTACTGGGTCAAAGACCCGCAGCGTTTTGGTGTGATTGATTTCGACGATCAGGGCAACGCGTTGTCGATCGAAGAGAAACCCCTGCACCCCAAATCGAGTTACGCGGTCACCGGCCTGTATTCTGTTTACCATTGCCGGAGAAGAGCAATGAAGGTGATCCCCACCGACCTGACCGGCGTTCTTATTATCGAGCCGAAGGTCTTTGGCGACGAGCGCGGTTTCTTTTACGAAAGCTTCAATGCGCGTGCTTTCGAGGAAGCGACCGGGCTCAAGCGCGAATTCGTTCAAGACAACCATTCGCGCTCACAAAAAGGTGTGCTGCGTGGTCTGCACTATCAACTGGAGCACACCCAGGGAAAACTCGTGCGAGTGACTGCCGGCGAGGTACTCGATGTAGCGGTGGATATCCGTCGCAGCTCGCCAAATTTCGGGCGCTGGGCCAGCGTCCGCCTGTCCGCTCAGAACAACCGTCAACTGTGGATCCCCGAAGGATTTGCCCACGGCTTTCTGGTGCTGAGCGATTACGCCGAGTTCCTGTACAAAACGACCGATTATTACGTTCCCAGCGCCGAACGCTGCATCGCCTGGAATGACCCGACACTGGCCATCGACTGGCAACTCGACGTACCACCGCAACTTTCGGCGAAGGATCAAAACGGAAAATCCCTGCAAGAAGCCGATCTATTCCCATGAGCGCGCCCCTGAAAATCCTCATCAACGGCCAGCACGGTCAGGTTTCCATCGAGCTGCAACGACGTCTCAAAGGGCTCGGCGAACTGATCGTGCTGGGGCGCGATCAGCTCGATCTGGCGTATCCGGAGCAGATCCGTCTGCAGATTCGCGCTTTACGTCCGAATCTGATCATCAATGCCGCCGCACACACAGCCGTCGATCAAGCGGAAAGTGAACCCGAGCGGGCGTTCGCCATAAACGCCACAGCGCCAGGAGTGCTCGCCGAGCAGGCCCTGGAACTGGGTATCCCGCTGATTCACTACTCAACCGACTATGTGTTCGACGGCAGCAAAACCTCACCCTATACCGAGACCGACGAACCCCACCCGCTGGGCGTCTACGGCGCCAGCAAACTGGCCGGCGAGCAGGCCATCCGCGCCGTCAACGGTCAGCACCTGATTCTGCGCACCAGTTGGGTCTACTCGAACCACGGGCGCAATTTCCTGCTGACCATGCAACGGTTGCTGCAAGAGAAACCGCACTTGCGCATCGTCRCCGACCAGATCGGCGCACCGACCTGGGCCGGCACCATCGCCACCAGTACACGCGCCTTGATCGAGCGCTGGCAGTCGGGGCAACCCGGCGCCTGGGGCACTTACCACCTGACCGCTCAGGGCGAAACGTCATGGTTTGGATTTGCTCAAGCCATCGCCGAACATTTACAGGCGCAGCACAAAACCTGCGCCAGCCTGGAGGCGATCCCCAGCCGCGACTACCCGACACCCGCCACTCGCCCACTGAACTCGCGTCTGGATTGCCGCCTTCTGCAACAGCAGTGGCAGGTCAGCCAGCCCGACTGGCGCGACGCGTTGCGCGAGTGTCTTGCCGAACAAGCCTAGGCATAATGCGCCTGTACCTTCAGGCGCCCGATGCTTATGACCCCAACACTCCCCCGCAGACCCCGCTGGCGCAGCCTGGCGCTGCTCGCCGTGTGCCTGGCGCCGTTGCTGTGGCCACTGCAGCATCTGGCCGAGCGTTATTACCGCAGCGAGCTGGTCGGGCAAAATCGCCAGACGCTAGACCTCTACGTCGCCAACCTGCTGGGGACCCTGCACCGCTATGAAGTCTTGCCGCAGATCCTCGGTGATCTACCGGCCCTGCGTGCCGTTCTCGCCGCGCCATATGAGCCGCAGGCCACCGACAACGCCAATCGCCTGCTCAAGGACATCCGCGCCCAGACTGGCGCCGAAGTCATGTACCTGATGGACACCCGCGGCAAGACCCTGGCGGCCTCCAACTGGGACAAGCACGACAGTTTTGTCGGGCGTAACTTTGCCTTCCGGCCGTATTTCAGCGAAGCGATGCAAGGCCGCCTCGGGCGCTTTTTCGGCCTGGGCACGACGTCGGCCAAACGCGGTTATTTCTTTGCAGGCGCCGTGCGCGATGGCGAGCAGATCATCGGTGTGCTGGTGGTCAAGGTCGACCTCGACCACACCGAAAGCCTCTGGGGCAACACCCCGGAACAACTGCTGCTGACCGATCACAACGGGGTGGTCATCATCACCTCGCGCCCGGAATGGCGCTTCAGGGCGACCCGACCGCTGACTGACGAAGAACGCCACGCGATCTCTGCCGTCCAGCCCTACCCGACCCGTGATCCGCAACCGCTGAACCTCAACCCGGACGCTTGGCTGATCCAGACTCAGCAGATCGAAGAAACCGGCTGGAGTGTCAGTATCCTCGCACCCAGAACCCTGATCGACCGCCCGGTGCGCACGGTGTTGGCC
>NZ_JBFTLU010000581.1:0-2341 GCF_056396605.1 Pseudomonas sp. 05T35 | reverse complement strand
CAACCCCAGGTGCTGGAAGAGTCAGTCACCAACGCGACCGAACCCGAAGACGGTTTTACCCAAGGCTATCGCAACCGCTTCAGCGCCATTCCCTGGGACGTGTTCTACCGGCCACCGCTGCCGGCACAAAGACCGGCGCTGGTCTGCCAGACCGCCCGCGTCACCGGCCCCGTCGGCGAAGAGATCTACTGCGATGAATATGGTCGCGTCAAAGTCGAGTTCCACTGGGACCGGGCCGAACGCGACAGCGAAAAAAGCAGTTGCTGGCTGCGGGTTTCCTCCAGTTGGGCGGGGGATCATTTCGGCGCGGTGACCATTCCGCGTATCGGCATGGAAGTCCTTGTCACCTACCTCGAAGGCAATCCCGACCAACCGCTGATCACCGGTTGCCTGAGCAACAAAGTCACACCTGCGCCCTATCCCTTGCCCGARAACAAAACCAAAACCGTACTGCGCAGCCACAGCTCCCCCAGCACGGGTGGTTACAACGAACTGTCGATYGAAGACCGCGCCGGGCAGGAGCTGATCCACCTGCGGGCCCAGCGGGATCTGGAGCAGAAGGTCGAAMATGACAGCCGGCTGGAAGTGGGTAAYRAGCGCSAGGAAACCATCAAGGGCSACAGCATCACGGTGCTSGGAGCTGAAGAACATCGCACGGTCGCGGCGGATCGCAAAGTCCAGCTCAAGGCTAACGACTACTTGCAGGTAGCCAGCAGYAGCCATACACGGATCGGCAAAACCCTGGTGATCGAGGCCGGCGARCAGGTGCACATCAAGGCCGGTTCCCACCTTGTGATAGAGGCGGGTGAGAGCCTTTCGGTGAAGGTCGGCGGTCAGCACATCGTGATCGACGCAGACGGTATTTTCAGCAGCACCGCGATTGRGGATGGTGGTTCTCCCATACCGGCTATGGCCGCCCRTTCGTTGTTGCCGGGGACAGCGGTTGGTTTGTTGGCATCCGTCGCGCCTGAGGACGAAGCGTCAGGCGAACTGGAGGAAGAGGAGGAAGAAGTCGAGCTGGAGGGGATTACCTTACGGATCGGCGTGTTCTTCGATGGTACCGGCAATAACCGATCCAACAGTGAAATGGTCGCCGAGTGCCATGCGCGGGATGTGGGGTTGGAAGAGCTGGCGGAGGACATTCGGCAGTTTTGTCAGGCTCATGGCTATGACGGCAAGGGAGGAGCGCCGGATAACAGTTATGGGAATGACAGCAGTAATGTGGCGAAGCTGTATGAGTTGTACAAGGATGACACTGAAATTCAAATTGCTGCTGAAGAGACAATAGGGTTCATCCGCGTTTATCTGGAGGGTATCGGCACCAGTAGCGGAGCAGAAGATTCGCTTTACTCACAGATGACCGGTTTGGGCGCGCAGGGTGTATTGGCGCGAGTTGAGCAGAGCCCAGCGCGTATTCTCGAAGTCGTTCGGCTGTTCGAACGTGCTAATCCTGACCGAAAAGTYGAACGYATTGAGTTCGATATCTTCGGYTTCAGYCGRGGCGCCGCTGCCGCKCGGCAYTTCGCCAACGAAGTATTGAAAGGRGAACAGAGCCTATTGGCCACGCTGCTCCCGGCCAATTCACCACTGTTCGTCGAGGAGTTTGCCTGGCGTGCCAGAACCGACGTCTCCATCAACTTCATCGGCATCTTCGACACCGTGGCCGCTGTCGCGAGCGTTTCCATTAGCGGCATCAGCGTCCACGACGCCAACAATCCCGGCGTCAACCTGTACCTGGCGCCGGACATGGCCAAAAAAGTCGTGCACTTGGTGGCGCGGGACGAACGCCGCCACAACTTTTCGCTCAACAGTGCCGGTGCTGCCGATATCGTGTTGCCGGGTGTTCATTCTGACCTTGGTGGCGGTTATCTACCTCGCGCGGCTGAGCGGATTCTGCTCAGCAAGCCATTTCGCAGCACCGAAGATGCTCACGTGTCCCCCATGAGATCCATTGCCTATCGCTGGACCCAAACCGAACTGCACCGCCTTCAGGATCAGCTCAACCTTCATGATTTGCCATTGCAGGTGCAAAACTGGGGGCTGAAGTTTGAACGCAAGGTCAAAGGTGACCACGAACAGTGGCAGCATGTGTATGCAGCGGTCAGTAGCCAGCGGGAAGTGCGTAATGAACTGGCCTTGGTTTACCTGCGCATCATGCGTGAGTTGGGTGCAAGGCACGATGTTCCTTTCGACGACATCGACGATGAAGATCAAAAATATGAGTTACCTGTAGAACTGCAACCCATCGCTCAAAAACTGATGGCTTACGCGCTGGGCGAAACCCGCCGCATGGGTTTGAGCCTGGACGAAGAGGCTCTGCTCGTTGGGCGCTATATCCATC
>NZ_JBFTLU010000580.1:0-2342 GCF_056396605.1 Pseudomonas sp. 05T35 | reverse complement strand
TGCCGCAACAGCAAACGATGCAGGGCTTCCAGTTGTGAAGCCGGAGCCGGTAACCGGTCGAGAACCTGACCCATGGTCTGACGGATCAACGCGATGTTGGCCTCGGCGTCGTTGCCCAACTGCGAACCGATCAACTCCCCCACCGGCCCGCTGAGTTCATAGAACGCCCGGTTGAAATTTTTCCCGCTGCCCAGCTCAAAACGGCCCATATGGGCGCTTTGCAGATGCTGGTCCAGGCCAATCGGGTTGGCCACCGGCACCAGTTCGATAACACCGTTGAGCTGGCCCTGTGCTTCAAGTTCGGTGAGACGCTTCTTCAACTCCCAGGCCGTGCGCATGCCCGGCAGTTCATCGGCGTGCAGGCTGGCCTGAATGTAGACCTTGCGCGAACCCGCGCCAAAACGAAACACGCTGAGGCTGCGCTCGGTGCCGAGGTGGCTCCAGGGCAGTTGATGGTCGATACGTTGCATGGCGGGCTCCTACAGAAAATGTGTGAGGCGAGGACATTCAAAGGTGCATAAAAAAGGCGGCCATCGCGTCAACGATAGCCACCTTTTTGAACGGTGAAATTACTTGCCGTAAACGTCGAACTTGAAGTACTTGTCCTGCACTTGCTTGTACTTGCCGTTGGTGCGGATTTCGTTGATGGCTGTGTTGAACTTGTCCGCCAGCTCTTTATCGCCTTTGCGCACGGCAATACCGGCACCACCGCCGAAGTACTTGGCATCTTCGTATTCCGGGCCAACGAACGCGAAGCCTTTGCCGGCGTCGGTTTTCAGGAAGCCGTCGTCAAGGTTGACCGAGTCAGCCAGCATCGCGTCGAGGCGACCGGAGGTCATGTCCAGGTTGGCTTCCTGCTGGGAGCCGTAGCGCACCAGGTTGATCCCGGCCGGCACCAGCACTTCAGTGGCGAAGCGGTCGTGAGTACTGGCGCGCAGCACACCGACTTTCTTGCCCTTGAGTTCGGTCAGCGGGTCCTTGATGGCGGTACCTTCCTTCATCACGAAACGTGCCGGGGTGTGGTAGTACTTGATCGTGAAGTCGACGTTCTTCTTGCGGTCGTCGGTGATGGTCATGGACGACAGGATCGCGTCGATCTTCTTGACCTTCAGCGCCGGGATCAGACCATCGAACTCTTGTTCGACCCAGGTACATTTGACCTTCATCTGCTCACACAGCGCATCGCCGATGTCCACGTCAAAGCCGCTGAGTTTGCCTTCAGGTGTCTTGAACGAGAACGGTGGGTAGCCGGCTTCGATCCCCAGACGGATCGGCTTGGCATCTTCGGCTACGGCCGACAGGGACAACACGGACAGTGCCAGAGCACCGAACATCACTAGCTTCTTCATTTATAACTCCTGTGTGCGGAGACTCTTATTGGCAGCATTCGATTAGTAGCTTGTGGCTGGTAAAAATCGAAGTGGCCGGCAGTCTAGAGCTGCACTCAAGATGCGAATTGTGTTTAAGCGACAAATCGTTATAGAAAATAAGCCAAGGTATTTCTCGCAGTAATAGCCTGCGCCAACGCGGTGCAACGACCTTCAGAAAGGTCTGGTTTTCAGTCAAGATGCCGCACGTTCCGACGGAAAAAGCCGACCATACCTCCCTCCGCCACCAGAGAGCCGCGCCATGCCCAAGCAATCGACCTCGCTGAACCTGATCCAGCACCACCCCGCCGAAGGTCCGGGCGCCATTGATGACTGGGCCGAGTCCCGGGGGCTGACGCTGAAGGTGTTTCGCGCGGACCTTGGTCAGCTGCCACCCGCAGGCGCTGCGCCGGTGATTATTCTGGGCGGGCCTTACGAGGCCAATGCAGGTCCGCAATGGCTGGCAGAAGAGCGCAAGTGGCTGGCGGCAAGCATCTCGCAAGGCGCGCCGGTGTTCGCCATTTGCCTGGGTGCGCAATTGCTGGCCCTGAGCCTGGGCGGGAATGTGCGGCGAATGGCCCGGACCGAAACGGGCTGGACCCAGGTTACGTTCGCTGACGGGTCCGCACTGAACGTACTGGAATGGCATGAAGATGCGATCGATCTGCCACCCGACGCCCGATTGCTGGCCAGCAGCGCCCAGTGTGAGCAGCAGATGTACGCCGTCGGCTCGACCCGCGTGGGATTGCAGTTTCATCCGGAATGGAACGCCGAGTCGGTAGCGCTACTCAATGCCCACTTCGGCGTAGAGTCCCCCCTGCCCCGCGATCAAGACGACAGCGCCGCCTACCGCCTAGTGTTCGACTGGTTGCAGGCGACGCTGGATGAGTGGCATGCAAAAAACCTGTAGCAGCTGTCGAGCCTGCGAGGCTGCGTTCGGCTCGGTCCGCGCTCGGGCGGAGCAGTCGTTGAATC
>NZ_JBFTLU010000579.1:0-2351 GCF_056396605.1 Pseudomonas sp. 05T35 | reverse complement strand
GGGGTCTGTGGTGTTTGTCAGGCTGACTGCAACGGCATCGTCAGATCGACCCGCAAGCCGTCGGCACGGCTGTCGAAATGCAACACGCAGCCACAGCGCTGGACGATCGCCTGGACAATCGCCAGCCCAAGCCCGCAGCCGGTGCTTGCGCCGTTGCGCCAGAAACGCTGGGTCAGGTGTTGCAGGTCATCGGCGGCGATGCCGGGGCCATGGTCGCGCACCTGAAAACGCACGCGGTTACCCATGGTTTCAAGGCTCAGTTCCACCGCCGCATCCGCCGGGGTGTGGCGCAAGGCGTTGTCCAACAGATTGCGCAAGGCGGCAATCGACAGCACGGCAGGCATCTGCACCGGTGCCTGTGAGTACTTCGCTGGCAAGTGCAGTTTAATCCGCTGACGATCACCGCTGGCCGCGTCCTGAATCGCCAGACGGGCCACCTCTTCGGCGCTGCACTGCACGCCATCGTCGAACGACAGACTGCCTTCGACCCGCGCCAGCAACAGCAATTGCTCAAGCGTGCGGTGCAAGCGATCGGCGCCTTCCTCGGCGCGGGCCAGGGACTGATCGCGGGCGGCGCCTTCGGTCATGCGCGCCACTTGCAGGTGCGTCTTGATCGCCGTCAACGGGCTGCGTAGCTCATGAGCGGCATCGCCAGTCAGCCGTCGCTCGCGCTCGATGGCCTTGCCGATTCGCTGGAACAGCTGATTCTGGGTTTCCAGCAACGGTTGCAGTTCGCTCGGCAGCGGATGGATCTGCAACGGCTCAAGGGAGTCGGCGCTGCGACGCATCAAGGCATCGCGCATGCGATTAAGCGGCGCCAGGCCTTGGCCGATCCCCAGCCAGAGCAGCCACAGGCAACCGAGCAACGCGACGCCCACCGGCACCGACGCGGCCAGCAGTACCGACATGTTCAGTGCCTCGCGCTCGACTTGCCGGTCGGCCGTGGTGATGCGCACATCACCACGAGCCAAGGTGAAACTGCGCCAGCGCGCACCGTCGATCATCTGGTCATGGAAGCCCATCTGTTCAGCTTCCAGGGTTTGTTCGGGAGTGCTGTGACTGCGGGCAAGTATCTCGCCGCGCAGGGAGCTGACCTGACAGGCCATGCCCCCCGGAATATTCAATTGTTCAGCACTGAAATGCGTGCCATCGCCCTTGCTCGGCAGGGCCGGCAATTGTTCCAGCAATCMAGCGACCATGCGCGCCGAGRCCACCAGCCGCTGGTCGAGGGAAAACATCATCTGATTGCGCAGGTCACTGAGCATCCAGGCCGCGGCCAGGGCCCAGATCAGCGCGAAAGCCGCGCCGAGGGTCAGACTCAGGCGCAAACGCAGACTCATCACTTCGATTGCTCTCCGCCATCCGCCGGCCCAAGGCGGTAACCCAGCCCACGCACGGTTTCAACGATGCCGTTGCCGAGTTTACGTCGCAGGTGATGGATATGAACGTTGAGGGCGTTGCTTTCCAGTTCATCGTTGAACCCGTAGACGCTGTCCTTGAGTTGCTCGGTCGACAGCACCCGGCCACGGTTGTGCAGCAAGGCTTGCAACAACGATTGCTCGCGGCGCGACAGGTCTACCGGTTGACCGGCAAGCAGCGTTTCGCGGCTGCTCGGATCGTAAGTCAGGGCGCCATGCTCGATCAGATTGACGCTGCGCCCCGCCACCCGCCGCAACAACGTGTGCAGACGCGCGGCCAGTTCACGCAGGTCAAAGGGCTTGAGCAGATAGTCATCGGCGCCAGCTTGCAGGCCATCGACGCGGTCGGTCACCGAATCGCGTGCGGTCAGAATCAGCACCGGAATCTCCAGGCCTTGATGACGCAACTGTTGCAGCAGCTTCAGACCGTCTTCGTCCGGCAGGCCCAGGTCGAGCACCATCACGTCGAACTCGGCAACTTTGAGCATCGCCCGGGCGGCCGAGGCCGTGGCGACATGCTCCACGGTCAGGCCCTGGGCCGTGAGACCGGCAACGATGCCGCTGGCGATCAGCTCATCGTCTTCACAGACAAGTACGTGCATGGTGAGACCTGTAGAAAAGCATTGATTAAGAAGGCAGCGGATTAAGCGGACATTATGCCCGACGCCTCATTGCCACAAGGATAACGCGGTTAATCATCGGTTAATCGCCACCCATCATCGTGCACCCTACTTGCACCGCGATAAGGCTTACCCATGCGTCGTTTGTTTCTATTCTTTTTTCTTTTCATCACAGGGCTGGCCCAGGCGGCGTCGAACCCGTTCGACACCAAACCGGATTTCCTGCCGGTCGGCAAAGCCTTTGTTTTTACCTCCGAACGCCTTGAATCAGGTGAAACCCAGCTCTTCTGGCAAATTGCCGACGGCTACTACC
>NZ_JBFTLU010000578.1:0-2353 GCF_056396605.1 Pseudomonas sp. 05T35 | reverse complement strand
GCGATATGGTCTGGTGACTGCGCTGGAGCGGGCTTCAATCAAGCGCGGCGTCCGATTGTTCGTCGGGCGGGATTTTCCGACATCCGACTACCTCCACAAGCAGGCGCTCGACAAGCTCTACAGCTGCGCGCATTTGGAGCTGCCCTGGACAGACTTTGAGCAGTATCTGGAGCAGCACCCCAAGCGCAAAAGCATACGCCGTGATATGCGATCGCTTGAAAAGGCAGGCTACCGTCTTGAAATTCGCGAGGGTCAGGCACTGTCGATTGATGAAGCGCAGCGCTTGCACGCCTTATGGTTACAGCTGTATCGCAAACATCACTCGCCTGACCAAATCATGGTCACCGAAGATTTCTTTCTGCAAATGAGCCAGCTCGACCATGCGGTGTGGTTGCTGCTGCGCAAGGAAGGACGTATTGATGCGTTCGACCTCTGTTTTGTTCTGGGCGACCATCTGGAGTCCACCTATTGCGGTGTGGATCTGGAGGCAACGAGTCGCCTGTCCATCCACCGCGCAATGGGCTACCAGATCGTTCGCCACGCCATCGGCAAAGGATTGCGCAGCATTAACTTTGGTATTTCCAACGAACAGGGCAAAGTCGAAATGGGCTGTCGCCTGCAAGCCTGTTACGCCTGGATGCAAGCCAATCCCAAGTGGCTCGGACGACTGCTTCGCATGCTCCTGCGTCGATTTGTGCTCAAGCACGACCAGGACAAGCTCGCGCTGGAAAACCTGACTGTGGAAGACCAGCGGTGAAGCGGCTGCTACACAAACATGGCACCGGTCTTTTGCTCTTGACCGGTCTGCAGTGGGTGATTTCGGTGGCGGATTGGATGCTGATCGTGCTGCTGCAGATCGTGGTATTCGATCTGACCCAGTCGGCGTTCAACATCATGTTGCTGGTCATTTGCGAGTTGATCCCGATGCTGCTGTTCGGCGCATGGGCCGGTGCAGTGGCCGATCGCACCGATCTCAAACGGGTACTGGTCTGGGCCTGTGTGGCGCGTCTGTTCATCATCCTGGCACTCTTGCTGCCGGCGATGCGTGGGCAGCTTATCCCTATCCTTGCCATTGCTGCCCTGGCGGCGACATGCAACCGGTTCTTCGTGCCGGGTGCCAGTGCCTTATTACCCAGCCTGGTTTCGGCAGATCGGCTACCCGCTGCCAACGCCATTATCATGGCCGCGCGCATGTCAGGGATGGCCATCGGTACGCTGTTGGCTGGCGTGCTGGCCAGTCACTACGGGCATGTGGTGGCGGTTGTGGTAATTGGAGTGCTGCTGCTCATCGCCAGTGTCTTGTGTGTGTTGTTGCCCTCGCTCCATGTCAAGCGGGAGCAGGCCGATGAAGCAGGTATCTGGCGCGATTTGCGCACGGCGGTTTCACGCTATGGAGCCAGCCTGATACTGCCCATGACGGCCAGTATGCTGGTGATGCTGGCCC
Source organism: Pseudomonas sp. 05T35 (assembly GCF_056396605.1). Taxonomy (NCBI): domain Bacteria; kingdom Pseudomonadati; phylum Pseudomonadota; class Gammaproteobacteria; order Pseudomonadales; family Pseudomonadaceae; genus Pseudomonas; species Pseudomonas sp. 05T35. The sequence goes on along the minus strand of NZ_JBFTLU010000578.1, from coordinate 909 downwards.
TTGGCAGTTTTGAGATTCTTGCGCTTGTCTATGTGGTCCAGGTGCTGGAACGTCCACCGGCCGATGTCGGGTTGCTATTCGGCGCCTATGGTGTCGGCATGTTGGCTRGACTTGCTTTGTCGTCATGGTCCCGTGTCGTGCAGCAATATGGCGCATGGATGTTGATCAGTCTGACCCTGATATGTGCCTCTATCTGGGTTGTATCGCAAGTCGACAGCCTCGGTTTGGCATTGCCGTTGGTGGCTGTGACGGGGCTGGCGGAGGGGCTGGTCATTACCCTGAGCCTGTTGCGCATCTATCAACAGGTTGCTGGGGATTTCTATGCCCGTGTGATTGCATTGCTGGATACCGGCACAGGCGCGGCCTTTCTTGTTTCGGTCATGCTGACAGGCGTCGTGGCCGATAAGGTACCGGCAAACATCTTGCTGGAAGGGCTTGCCATGACGCTCACCGGCTTGCTGCTGTTGGGGGGCATTGTGATGAAGGTGAGTACAGCCTGGCTTCACCTGAATAAGGTGGCGCCAGGATAGAAAACCGTTAATCACGCATAGCACTGACGCCCGCTCTTTTGAAGGACACCCTCATGCGGCTGCCAACGCAGCGGGCGAATGCGATTGCGCAGCTGCCGCCCCATACACTCTCGGCCCGGATGGGGAAGTGCTACGTCTTGAATGGGGTCATTCCAGACGATGGGGGAGAGTAGAAATACGACGACAAGGAAAGCTACCTGGGACAGGTAGAACGCCTCCAACCACTGCTGCTTCAATGCGACGTAAAACGCGTAACTATCGATCCAAGATCAAGATAATAATTTCTCTTTCGCTAGGAGCTATGGCCGCATTTTCAAATGCAGGGTAAACATCTGTTGGCGCCGTCCACTTATTCCTTGCAATCCGCCCTACGCAGGAC
>NZ_JBFTLU010000577.1:0-4539 GCF_056396605.1 Pseudomonas sp. 05T35 | reverse complement strand
GTCCACCGCCGCCGCCCGGGGTCGCGCAAATCGCGAATTCGGTGGACATCACCACCCCAAGGCATTTCAGGCGGCCTATCCGGCTGCGCTGTTCACCCAGCAACAAGCGCAAGCGTACTGAGTTGGTGAACCAGCAGAGCAGGATCATGCCCGGCATCGCCAGCAACAATGTCGGCGGAAAGTGCTGCAGTCGTGGCCATAGTTCATTGGCACCGAGCAATAGCGGAATCAGCACCGCGCAGAGCAGGGCGGCGACCAGCCACAGGACGCGACTCATGCGGCGTGACCGACCTGAGCGCTTTGCGTGCGCAGCCACCGGGCCTTGGTCATTGGCACTCGGCCGTCATTGAGCAAGCGTTCGAGGGTGTGCAGCCAGTAAGTGCGGGAGAACTCATGGCGCAGGTCCACCGGGTGTACGCCCAGGCGAATTACCGGGGCGTGCTGCCAGCGCAGTTCGCGTTGAGCGCTGACAATTTTCGACACGCCGCGACGCCAGGCACTGCGCGCGCTCCAGACCAGGCCTGGGGCGTTGACCTGGGAGAAGTCCGGCAGGCGATACAGGTGCTGCGAATCACTGGTGTAGCTCAGCGGTAACTGGCGCAGGGCTTGACGCGTGCCTTCGCTCATCAGCCAGGCCGGTGCAACAAACCCCTCCAGTGGCCAGTTGTAACGGCTGAACAATTCGATCCCGGCGAGCAGGCGGGCCAGCGCAGCCGGTTGCGAAAGACTGTAGAACTCGCCTTCATGGGTGTAGAMCCGGCGCATGAACCAGTCACGGGGGCGCGCCGTTAGCGGGCTGTCATCACAATGGTAGTAGCCGTGAAGTGCCAGTTCGTCGCCGCGCTCGATGCGGCGGGTCAGCACGCGCCGAAAATCCGGATGGCTATCGAGGTCGTGGTGTTTGTGAAAGTCGGGGACGACCAGCCATGTCATCGGCACTGCGCCGAGTGCGTCCACCGCTTCGACAAACGGCTGGTAGTCGGCCCAGGATTGCGGGGTGACGTCATGCAGCACCAGTAGCAGGCTGGGCGTGTGCATGGCGTCAGCCATTGCTCAACTGCGGCAAAGGGGCGCCGAGGACTGCGTAATAGTGGCCCAGCAGGCTGTTGACCACTGAATCCCAGGCGTAATGCTGTTCGACATGGCGGCGGGCGTATCGACCGAGATCGTTACGCTGTGCAAACAGTTCGCGCACCGCATTGGCCATCGCCACTGGATTGTTGGGGGCACAGAGTATGCCGCAGTGCTCGTTGATGATTTCGGTGAAGGCGCCCGCTGCCACGGCAACCACTGGAATGCCACAGGCCATGGCTTCGAGAACGACCAGGCCAAAGGTTTCCTGATCGCCTGCATGCAGCAAGGCATCGGCGCTGGCCATCAGCCGGGCCACCTGTGGTGCAGGGCAGAACTCATCGATCAGCGTGACGTTATCCGGTACCTGTGCCGACACCGAGGTACCGACCAGCAGCAGGTGATAACGGTTTCCCAGACGCTTCATGCAATTGAGCAGGACGGGAATGTTTTTCTCCTTGGAACCTCGCCCGGCGAATATCAGTAGTCGAGTGTCTTCGGCAATCTTCAGCTTCGCCCGCAGATCCGGGTCACGGGCGTCTGGATTGAAGGTTTGCAGGTCCACGCCCAAGGGTTGGACGTAAACGTTTTTGACCCCAAGCCCCATGAGCTTGTCGGCCATGATCCGGCTCGGCGTCAGTACCCGGTCAAAGTTGCTGTACAGCTTGCGGATATACGCTTCTACATTCGGCGTGACCCAGTTGCCCACCCGGTTGCTTGCCAAAAGCGGCAAGTCGGAGTGATAGAAGCCAATCACTGGAACGTCCAGTTCGCGCCGCGCATCCAGCGCTGCCCAGGCTGTCAGGTAAGGATCGCCGACTTCTATCAGGTCCGGTTGCAGGTCGTGCAGGGCATTGCGCCAGGGCGTCAGTCGCAGCGGGAAGCGATAGCCTTTGCCGAAGGGCAGGGCCGGGGCGGGCACCGTGTAGACACCGTCCTGCTCGCTCCGCCGTGCTCCCGGGATCAGCAAGCTGTGACGAATCCCCGGCTTGCGGCCCAGGCGGCGGTGCTTGGCATCCAGATAAGTCCGCACGCCACCGCTGGCCGGTGCGTAGAACATGGTGATGTCAGCGATATGCACGATAACCCTCCCTTCTATCCGTTGTTCTCCTTGTGGGAGCGAGCCGGCTCGCGATGGGGCCGTCAAGGGCGCGTCAAATTTTGAAACTACCGACCAACTGCTTCAACCGCGCCGCTTGCTGCTCAAGATCGGAACAGGCGCGCAACGTCGATTGCAGGTTTTCCACGCCTTCCTGATTCAGCGTGTTGATTTCGGTGATGTCGACGTTGATCGATTCCACCACGGCGGTCTGTTCTTCGGTGGCGGTGGCCACCGACTGGTTCATGCCGTCGATCTCGCCGATGCGCAAGGTCACGCTGTTCAGGCGCTCACCGGCGAGGTTGGCGATCTCGACGCTGTCCTGGCTGTGACGCTGGCTGTCGCTCATGGTGCTGACCGACTCGCGGGCGCCGACTTGCAGCTCCTCGATCATGGTCTGCACTTGCTGCGCCGACTCCTGGGTGCGGTGCGCCAGGTTGCGCACTTCATCGGCGACCACCGCGAAACCACGTCCGGCCTCACCGGCCCGCGCCGCTTCAATCGCCGCGTTGAGTGCCAGCAGGTTGGTTTGCTGGGAGATGCTGGTGATCACTTCGAGAATCTGCCCGATGTTCACGGTCTTGCTGTTCAGCGACTCGATGTTGGTGCTGGAGGCGCTGAGCATGCTCGATAGCTGATTCATCGCCGCAATGCTGCGGTCGACCACTTGCTGGCCGTCTTCGGCGAGGCTGCGGGCATCGCTGGCCTGATGAGAGGCCTGCGCCGCGTTACGGGCGATTTCCTGAGCCGCAGCGCCCAGCTGATTGATCGCCGCTGCCACACTGTTGGTCCGGCTCGATTGTTCGTCGGAGTTGAGCATCGACGAGTTCGATGCGCTGACCACTCGCAGAGCGACTTCGTTGACGTGCTCGGTCGCCGACGACACTTCGCGGATCGAACCGTGGATCCGCTCGACGAAGCGGTTGAACGCGCTGCCGAGGATGCCGAACTCGTCCTGGCTCTGGATGGTCAGGCGGCGGGTCAGGTCGCCTTCACCGTCGGCAATGTCTTGCATGGCGCGGGTCATGACGTGCAGCGGCTGGATCAGGATGCGGATCAGCATCCCGAGCAAGGCGATGATGATTGCCACGGCGATGACCGTGGCAATGATCGCCGAGGTGCGGAAGCTGCTGAGCATCGAGAAGGCTTTGTCTTTGTCCACCGACAGGCCGACGTACCAGTTGACCGATGGCAGGCCTTTGATCGGGGTGAAGGTGACGATGCGGGTTTTGCCGTTGACCTCGACTTCGCTGATGCCGTCACCGATACGCGGAGTGTTCGTCGGGTAAGCCTCGCTGAGGGACTTCATCACCATGGCTTTGTCCGGGTGGACCAGGATCTTGCCGTCGGCGCTGACCAGGAAGGCGTAGCCCATGCCACCAAAGTCACGCGCGGTCAGGGTGTCGATCAGGGTTTGCAGGCTCAGGTCACCGCCTACCACTCCCACGCTTTGCCCGGCTTTTTTCGAGGCGGTGGCGATGGAAATGATGGTCTGACCGGTTGCCGCATCGATATACGGTTCGGTGAGTGTCGAGCCGTTGCTGTTTACTGCGCCTTTGTACCAAGGGCGAACTCTTGGGTCGTAGCCGTCCGGCATCTTGGAGTCGGGGCGGTTGATGAACGTGCCGCTGGCATCGCCCAGGTACCGGGCCATGAAGGTCGACGCCAGGGCATTCTGCTCAAGCAGGTTGGCAACGTTGCCTTGTTCGGGGTTGAGGGCGATGTTCTGGGCCAGGTTTTCCACCATGAGAATCCGCCCGGCGAGCCAGGACTGGATATTGGAGGAAGTGACATCGCCCATCTCATGCAGGTAATTGTCCAGGTCCTGTCGAATCGCATTGCGCTGTAGATAGTCGTTGTACAGCGTGAACGAAGCGAAGGCGGCAATGACGATGAGCGCGGCGGCAAGCAGGATTTTGTGGCTGAAGCGCAGGTTTTTGTTCATGGCTTGGGGTGTCCGCTAAGGTCTTAATGTTGGGGCGTGTTGCTTTGAAAAGCGCGCAAACCAGGCGCTGTCGCACATAAGTTGATATTTCCGTCTGTCCTTAGGGAATTATCGGACCTGATTTTCAGTCTGGTCTCTTGCTTGTGTTTATCGGCTGCGCAGGACTAAAGCTTAACCAGGAGCGACGAAATGCCTGACTCATTGCAACTCGTTATCGGCGCAGGGCTTGAAGTCGGCGATGCGACAGGCGGTCAATCAGATGGGGCGACAACGGGTCCGCGGCTTGATGGGCTCGTTGCCGGGCGGCAGCAAACGCCGCTGACTATCTTTTGGATGCGCACGGTCAAAATGTGGGAGCGAGCCTGCTCGCGATAGCGATTTAACATTCAGCAGAGATGTTGACTGGTAAGCCGCCATCGCGAGC
>NZ_JBFTLU010000576.1:0-2357 GCF_056396605.1 Pseudomonas sp. 05T35 | reverse complement strand
TCACCGCCATGGGTGAAGGCCAGGACACCAAGCTGGTCAACGGCAACGACGTCAAAGTGTCGCTGAACCGCCCACGGGTGGTACGTGATGTGTCCAAGTCGCTGGGTGAGGACGTGGCCCGTCAGTTGGCCGAGCAACTCGGTCGCGGCGTTCAGCAACAGCCGGGGCAAGCGCCACTGCGCAATAACCTGCCGCAGGACACTGCGCCGGTCATTCTGCGCTGAGAAACCCGCGCGAAAACGAAAAAGGCGACCTCTAGAGGTCGCCTTTTTTGTGCCTTGCGGGTTTTAGACCGCGGCTCTGCGAATGGTCGCCAGCAGCCCGGCCGCACCGATGAACAGTCCGGCAAACGTGCGGTTCATCCGCTGTTGTTGCTTGGGTGTGCGCAGCAGTCGCAGCACCTTTGAAGCGAGGCCGGTGTAGCCGGCCATCACGATCAGGTCGACGCAGATCATCGTTACGCCCAGGATCAGGTACTGCGCCACCAGCGGCGCATGCGGGTCGATGAACTGCGGCAGCACCGCCAGCATGAACACCAGCGCCTTGGGGTTGCTGACATTCACCAGGAACCCGCGAAACACTAGCGCCAGCGGTTTGCCGATCTGCCGAATGGCCGCGTCATCGCTCATGTTGCTGGGCAGTGCACGCCATTGCTTGACCGCCAGATACACCAGATACGCCACGCCAAACCATTTGATCGCGTAGAAGGCCGTGGCCGACGTGGCGAGGATTGCGCCCACACCGGCGGCGACAATCGCAATCTGCAGCGCCAGCCCCAGTTGCAGGCCGAGGGCGTTCCAGTAGCCGCGCCAGAAACCATACTGCAAACCGCAGGACATCGACGCAATGGCGCCAGCGCCCGGGGAAAGGCTGATCACCCAACAGGCGGCAAAAAACGCCAGCCATGTCTCAAGCACCATCACACACCTCGACTCAGACTCGTTATAGACGTCTAAGCTAATGCGCTGGCCTGTTAATGACTACCGATTTTTTGCAGAAAAACGACACTGCCGACCAGCGTTGGCGGCAGCCCGGCCTACTTTCCGAAGCCGCTCGACAACTCTTGGCTGCCGCGCCAGCGTCATAACCGAACGCTGGCAGGCCGCTATCAGGACAGCGCTTCCAGCTCCGCCTGCATGCTTTCGAGCAGTTCCAGCGCTTCCATCCAGGTTTCTTCAAGCTCGGCTTCGCGAACCTTCAGCTTGGCCTGTTCGGCCAGCAGATCACGTAACTCGTCCTTGCGGGCTGCTTCGTAGACGGCGCTGTCGCCGAGGCTGGTTTCGATCTTCGCCAGCTTCTCGTGCAACTTGCCCAGCTCGGCTTCGAGCTTGTCGGCCTCGCGCTTGTGCGGTGCCAGTTGCTGACGCAACGCAGCGGCAGCCTGACGCTGGGCTTTCTTGTCGGTCTTGTCCGGATTGACCGGCGAGTTGTTCACCGGCGCATTGCGCTGGCGATAATCGACCAGCCAACGGGCGTAGTCTTCCAGATCGCCGTCGAATTCTTCGACCTTGCCGTCGGCCACCAGGAAGAAGTTATCCGTGGTGCTTTTAAGTAGATGACGATCGTGGGAGACCACCAGTACTGCGCCACTGAATTCTTGCAGGGCCATGGTCAGCGCCAGGCGCATTTCCAGGTCCAGGTGGTTGGTCGGTTCGTCGAGCAGCAACAGGTTCGGCCGGCCCCAGGCGATCAACGCCAGTGCCAGACGGGCCTTTTCACCGCCGGAGAAATTCAGTACCGGCTCGTCGATCCTTGCACCGCGGAAGTCGAAACCACCAAGGAAGTCGCGCAGCGTCTGCTCACGCTCGGTCGGTGCCAGACGCTGCAGGTGCAGCAACGGGCTGGCTTTGGAATCCAGCGAATCCAATTGGTGCTGGGCAAAGTACCCGACCACGGTGTTTTCGCCACGAGTCAACCGGCCGGACAACGGCTCGAGTTCACCGGCGAGGTTTTTGATCAGGGTCGATTTACCGGCACCGTTGGGGCCGAGCAAACCGATCCGTGCGCCAGGAATCAGTTGCAGCTTGACCTTCTCCAGCACGGCTCGCTCGCCGTAACCCAGACGGGCGTCGGAGAGGTCGATCAACGGGCTGGAAATTTTCACCGACTCGCGGAAGACGAAGTCGAACGGTGAATCGACGTGGGCAGCGGACAACTCTTCCATCCGCTCCAGCGCCTTGATCCGGCTCTGGGCCTGACGGGCCTTGGTGGCCTGGGCCTTGAAGCGGGCGATGTAGCTTTCCATGTGCGCACGTTGCGCTTGTTGCTTCTCGTAGGCCTGTTGCTGCTGGGCCAGACGTTCGGCACGGGCACGTTCGAACGCCGAGTAGCCACCGCGATAGAGGGTAATCCTGCGC
>NZ_JBFTLU010000575.1:0-2382 GCF_056396605.1 Pseudomonas sp. 05T35 | reverse complement strand
GTCCTATACCTACAACATGCAGGAATCCTTCAGCGATATCAGCCCCACTGTAAATTCCACGGTCCCGGGAGATGTGAAACTCGGCGACTCCTGGCAGGTCGGCGCCGGTATTGCGTTTGCCTTGAACGAGAAAATGAGTATGTCGTTTTCGTTTTCCGACCAATTCGCTCGCAAAAGCAAAGTCAAACCCAGCGGCCAGGACTGGCAATCAATCCCGGACAGCGACTACAACGCTGCCAACTTCAACATCGGCCTGACCATGGCGGCAACCGACAAACTGACGATAGTCCCCAACCTCGCCATCGGCTTGACCCAGGACGCACCGGCCTTCTCCTTCAGCCTGAAATTCCCGTACTACTTCTAAACACCACACAAGGAAAAGGCCCGCTGCGACGTAAATCGCAGCGGGCCTTTTCGTTTCTCCGCGCCCTAGCGGATCTGGTGCTTGTGCAGCAATCGGTAAAAAGTCGGCCGTGAAACGCCCAGTACTCGAGCGGCCACACTGAGGTTGTCACTGTGGCGGTTCAATACGTCGCACAATGCCTGGCGTTCGGCGCGGGTCTTGTAATCTTCGAGGGTACCCATCGGCGCGGTAATCGCCTGTTGGCCAATCAGCCCCAGGTCCCGYGCCTCGATCTGCCGGCCTTCAGCCAGCACCAACCCACGGCGCACCCGGTTCGCCAGCTCACGGACATTGCCCGGCCAGTCGTGTTTGCCCATGGCAATCAATGCGTCTTCGCTGAAGCTGCGCGGCCGACGTCCGGTTTCCTGGCTGTAAAAGTGGGAAAAATGGTTGGCCAGCAGCGCCAGGTCGCCGTGACGCTCGCGTAGCGGCACAGTGACCACCTGCAGGACGTTGAGCCGGTAGTACAAGTCCTCGCGAAAACTCTTGGCCTCGATCGCAGCTTCCAGGTCCACGTGAGTGGCTGCCAAGACCCGGACATCTACGGGAATCGGTTGACTGCCACCCACCCGTTCAATGTGTTTTTCCTGCAGGAAACGCAACAGGTTGGCTTGCAGTTCAAGGGGCAGATCACCTATTTCATCCAGAAACAGGGTGCCACCATTGGCTGCTTCAATGCGTCCGACTTTACGTTGGTGTGCGCCGGTAAAAGCGCCCTTTTCGTGACCAAACAGCTCGGACTGAATCAGATGCTCGGGAATCGCCCCGCAATTGATCGCGACAAACGGTTTACTGTGGCGTTGCGACTGACGGTGCAAGGTTCTGGCGACCAACTCTTTACCGGTGCCACTTTCCCCTCGAATCAACACCGGCGACTCGGTAGGCGCCAATTTGCTCAGCAATTTGCGCAGTTCGCGGATCGGCCGACTGTCGCCCAGCAGTTCATGCTCGGGCTGGTGGACGTGAATCGTGCCCTGGCCGCGCAAACGCGCCATGCCAAACGCCCGCCCAAGGGTCACTTGAACCCTGGAGACGTCAAACGGCAAGGTATGGAAATCGAAAAACCATTCGCAGACAAAATMGCCGGCATTCTGCAACCGCAGGACTTCCTGATTGAGAACAGCGATCCATTCAGTGCCGCTACGGCTGATCAGTTCCTTGACGGCTTCAGGACGTTCAAAATGAACAGGTTTAAGGCGCAGCAGGCCGACATCACAGGAACGATGGGAAGCGTTCTCCAGGGTACAACTGTCGACATCCCAGCCGATCGTACGCAGGCCGGGTAATAAGCGATGGCAGTCGTCACACGGATCAACCACTAGCAAACGTCGCAATGCGGGCGTTTCGGTCATGACTGTTCCTTGGCGCCAAGAAATTAGAAAAGTTATTAGAAACAGCCGTTTGGCGGCCTTGAATGTAACGTTAGCAAGATCTTGACGCGGCCTTGTATCGTTTACTAATAAGGTCAACGTCATTTACGTTATAAAACGTGCCCATATTAGCTACCTGAGACGTTTGAACCTTTCATCCAGCTTTCAATGCGCCCCTTGCCGCTGCCTTTATAAAAGAAAGTTGAAAATTCTTTTGAATGTGTGTGACCCGCCCCCCCATTGCGCGCATCAGTACAAGTAACCAGCCGAACGGTAAGCCCAACCGACGGCACATCACTTGATTGGGCACAGACGAGAGAAGACCCCATGAACGCCCCGCTCCGTATCAACGAAGCTCTTTTGATTGCCGACCGCGCATTTACACCCTTCCAATGCGTGGCCTGGGCTCCACAGGACGGCACCGGCGAACTCAGCCTGACCGTCATCGACCGCACCAGCACCCCTATCGGCCGCAAACAGATCCCCAGCAGCGCCTATACCGACCCGGCCCAACTTGCATCCTTGCTGGAACAAGTTCGCGCCGAACTGAGCGAGGAAGGTTATCAGTTGCAATCCTGGACAATGCCGCAGTAAACGAAAAGTGGGGAT
>NZ_JBFTLU010000574.1:0-2395 GCF_056396605.1 Pseudomonas sp. 05T35 | reverse complement strand
TTGCATGTCCGTGTCATCCGAAGCACGCATCCCCGACGCACCCGCGATTCAACGACTGCCGTTGTTGCAACTGATTCTGGTCGGTCTGCAACACGTTCTGCTGATGTACGGCGGAGCCATCGCGGTGCCGCTGATCATCGGACAGGCCGCTGGCCTGAGTCGTGAAGAAATCGCCTTCCTGATCAACGCCGACCTGCTGGTCGCCGGCATCGCAACCGTCGTGCAATCACTGGGCATCGGCCCCATGGGCATTCGCATGCCGGTGATGATGGGCGCCAGTTTCGCGGCGGTCGGCAGCATGGTGGCCATGGCCGGCATGCCTGGCATCGGCCTGCAAGGGATCTTCGGCGCGACCATCGCCGCCGGGTTCTTCGGCATGCTCATCGCGCCGTTCATGTCCAAGGTGGTGCGTTTCTTCCCGCCGCTGGTGACCGGCACGGTCATCACCTCGATCGGTTTGTCGCTGTTCCCCGTGGCCGTGAACTGGGCGGGTGGCGGCAACGCTGCCGCGCAATTCGGCTCCCCCGTCTACTTGACCATCGCCGCGCTGGTGCTGGGCACCATCTTGCTGATCCACCGCTTCATGCGCGGTTTCTGGGTGAACATTTCGGTGCTGATCGGCATGGGCCTGGGTTACATCCTCTGCGGCCTGATCGGCATGGTCGACCTCAGCGGCATGGCGCAGGCGCCGTGGGTGCAAATCGTCACCCCGCTGCATTTCGGCATGCCGCAATTTCATCTCGCACCGATCCTTTCAATGTGCCTGGTGGTGGTGATCATCTTCGTCGAGTCCACCGGAATGTTTCTCGCCCTGGGCAAGATCACCGGCCAGGAAGTCTGCCCACGGATGCTCCGCCGCGGTTTGCTGTGTGATGCCGGCGCGTCGTTCTTCGCCGGGTTCTTCAACACGTTCACCCATTCCTCGTTTGCCCAGAATATCGGTCTGGTGCAAATGACCGGCGTGCGCTGCCGTTCGGTGACCATCGTTGCCGGTGGTCTGCTKGTGGTGCTGAGCCTGCTGCCCAAAGCGGCCTTCCTGGTGGCATCGATTCCACCGGCGGTACTTGGCGGCGCGGCGATTGCGATGTTCGGCATGGTCGCGGCTACCGGGATCAAGATCCTCCAGGAAGCCGACATCGCCGACCGTCGCAACCAACTGTTGGTGGCGGTGAGTATCGGCATGGGCCTGATCCCGGTGGTTCGACCGGAATTCTTCGCCCACTTGCCGTTGTGGATGAGCCCGATCACCCACAGCGGCATTGCCATGGCGACCCTCAGCGCCCTCTCGTTGAACCTGCTGTTCAACATCCTCGGCGGCGCAGAACGAGCCGCCAACAACGAGTGCCACGCTCATCAACACTGACGGATGACCGGACGGCCCGACTGTCCTTCCATCGTTATCCGGTTTCACCCGTGACACGAAATACCCGCATGACAGACCGGCCAGCGATACGTCCGGTCGCCGTCAGCGGCTGTCTGCGCCTTAACAATAAAAACAATCGAGGAGCAACACGATGACAGACTTGATAACGGCGCTCCGTTGCGGGGCGCTTGAGCCATGGCGCGGGAGTCAGTATTCTCCGCGGCCGCCTGAATCGGCTCTAAAAAAAAGCCCGGAATTATTTCCTGACCAGATAGCCAGCTTATCCCGGCTCTGGGCGGTCACACGGCACACTCCAATAAAAACCGAATGGACGCTTGATCGACTGTTTTCGAACAGCCGAACGGGCGTTCTTTTGCTTTTGAAAAGCCTTGGCCCAGCGCTTGCCGGAGCGCTGAGACCGGCCGACTGGATAACGTTTTACGGCAACGAAAAACAGGCGCCACACCAGAGCGCCGATTCAAAAAAACGTGGAACCACTTACTTTGGGAGCAACCGAATGAACCGTACGTGCACTAGCCTGATGCTCGCTGGATCCTTGCTGGCGGGGGGCCAGGCAATGGCCGGCGATCTGCTGCAGTGGCAGAACAACAGCCTGACCTATCTCTATGGCAAAGACTTCAAAGTCAACCCGAGCATCCAGCAAACCGTGACCTTCGAGCACGCCGATGCCTGGAAATACGGGGACAACTTCCTGTTCATCGACAAGATTTTCTACAACGGCAAACCTGACGCCTACGTCGGCAATAACACGTACTACGGTGAGTTCAGCCCGCGCCTGTCGTTCGGCAAGATCTTCGACCGGAAACTCGAATTCGGCCCGATCAAGGACGTCCTGCTGGCCATGACCTACGAGACCGGTGAAGGCGACGTCAACTCCTACCTGATCGGTCCGGGCTTCGACCTGGCCATTCCCGGTTTCGATTACTTCCAGCTGAACTTCTACAATCGCCACACCGACGACAAACGCCCGGGTAACAACATCTGGCAGATCACTCCGGTGTGGTCCTACAC
>NZ_JBFTLU010000573.1:0-2396 GCF_056396605.1 Pseudomonas sp. 05T35 | reverse complement strand
GTGTAGCCCGGTCCTGGGGGCATTCGTCGAATGTGCCTTTGCCAGCACCGGTACCCGCTTTCCATTTATCCGTTTTTTGATCAGGATGCCCGCGATGCTGCATATCAGAACACCCTTGATACTCCATCCGGGGCTCTCGACRCCCAGCCGGCGCATCTGGCTCAAGCTGGAAAACCTGCAACCCAGCGGTTCATTCAAGCTGCGTGGCATGGGCCTGCTTTGCACCCGCGCGGCCGAGCAGGGCATGAAGAAAGTGGTCTGTCCGTCCGGCGGCAATGCCGGCTATGCGACGGCAGTGGCCGCCGCGGCGCTGGGGCTGCAAGCGAGCATCATCGTTCCGCACACCACCCCGGAAAGCACCCGGGCGCGAATCGCCAAAACCGGGGCACAGGTGATCGTGCACGGTCAGGTGTGGGACGAGGCCAACCAGTTGGCGCTGGAACTCGCCAATGCGCCTGATACCGAATACGTGCCGGCGTTCGACCACCCGACGCTGTGGGAAGGGCACAGCACGATGATCGATGAAATTCTGCAGGACTGCCCTCAGGTCGACACGATCGTGGCGTCGGTGGGCGGGGGTGGTTTGCTGGCCGGGATCCTCACCGGCCTGGAGCGACACGCCCGGCTGGATTGCCGGATCATCGCCTGCGAAACCGAGGGCGCAGCGTCATTCGACGCTGCGGTCAAGGCCGGGCATCCGGTCAAACTCTCCGAAATCAACACCGTTGCCAGCTCACTCGGGGCGCTGCAAGTTGCGCAATGGCCGGTTGAGCACATCCAGCACTTCCCGCACACGTGTGTCGTGCTGACGGATGCCGAAGCCATCATGGGCGTCGTCCGTTATGCCGATGACCTGCGTCAACTGGTGGAACCGGCGTGCGGTGTCTCGCTGGCCGTCGCGTATCTGGATCACCCGGCGATTGCCGGTGCCCATGATGTGGTGATTATCGTGTGTGGCGGGATCARCATCAGTGCGCAGAAGGTTGCCGGCTGGCAGAACCTTTGACGTCACGGGTTCAGGCTGGCGTCAGGCGCAGTCGCCAGCAGCCGTTGTAGCGTAGTTCGACGGCGGCCAGCGGTTCGACGTCAATCGTGTTGAACTGCGCGGGCGGGCATTGCATCACGTGCATCAGCGCGGCCCGAATCACGAACGGGTGAGTGACCGCAAGGATGTGCCCCGGTTGGCTGACCAGGGTCTCCAGCCACGTAGCGATCCGCTCGCACAGTTGGGCCACTGATTCACCGCCATGCGCAGCATGGGTGCTGTCGCTCAACCAGGCGTGCAGCAGTTCGGGTTCGTCTCGTTGCAGGTCATCGATCCGCAGCCCCTTCCAGCGACCTAAATCACAATCGCGCAGGGCCGGAACAATTTCCATGTCCGCGCCAAACAGCGCGGCGGTCTCTCGGGCCCGGGCTTCCGGTGCGCTGAGCAGGCGTGGCGCTCGTTTGAAACGCTTGGCCAATGAACCTTTTGCGTTCTGCCAATCCATTTCCACTGACTCATCCTCGGCAAAGCGCGCCAGTTTCTGGGCTGCTGTCCGGGCGTGACAGATCAGGGTCAAACGGGTGCTCTGCACTGGAAATCTCTCAGGTTGTGTTGGGGGGACGCGCGTCGCGAGGCGGGAAGAAAGGCCCGGAACCGAATGGTTCCGAGCCTGTCGACGCGCGGGTGTTTTTAGCTGATGACCTGATAGCAGGGCACATACTCTGCGCCACCCGGCAGTTTCATGCGGTGTTGCGCGACAAACGCTTTCAGCAGTTTGTCCAGCGGTTGCATGACCGCCGCGTCGCCGTGGATCTTGTAAGGACCGTATTTCTCGATCAGGCGGATGCCCTTGTCCTTGACGTTACCGGCAACGATGCCGGAAAACGCCCGGCGCAGGTTTGCCGCCAGTTCGTGCGGTGGCAGGTCGTGGCGCAGTTGCAGGCTGGCCATGTTTTCGTGGGTTGGATCGAACGGGCGCTGGAAGCCTTCGTCGATCTTCAGCAGCCAGTTGAAATGGAACGCATCGTTGCGCTCGCGACGGAACTGCTTGACGTCCTTGAGCCCTTTAGTCATTTGCCGGGCCACCTGGGCCGGGTCGTCGATGATGATCTCGTAGTGACTCTGCGCGTCTTTGCCCAGTGTCGCGCCAACGAAGGCGTGCAGTTGCTGCAAGTACGGCTCCGCGCTTTTCGGCCCGGTCAGGATCACCGGGAAGGGCAGGTCGCGGTTGTCCGGGTGCATCAGGATCCCGAGCAGGTAGAGGAACTCTTCGGCGGTACCGGCGCCGCCCGGGAAAATGATGATGCCGTGGCCGACGCGGACGAAGGCTTCCAGGCGCTTTTCAATGTCCGGCAGGATCACCAGTTCATTGACAATCGGGTTCGGCGCTTCAGCCGCAATAATCCCGGGC
>NZ_JBFTLU010000572.1:0-2398 GCF_056396605.1 Pseudomonas sp. 05T35 | reverse complement strand
GTTCAAGTGTTTGGGTTCGATGTGCTGGGTCACATAGCCCTTGAGCGGGTGTGCGCTTTGCGGGTTGGCTACGCAGCAGCTGAAACTGAAGTTCGGGATCCGCGCGGCCAAGGCTTGCAGCCGGTCCAGCTCCACCAGGTCAAAATCATTGGTCACGCCGTAGATCAAGTGCAACGGATACTCACTGCCCTGCTCGGCAATTTTTTCCAGCATGGCGGTGAACGGCGCCAGCCCCGTGCCGCCGGCCAGCAACAGCAACGGACGCTGAATGTCGCGCAGGTAAAAGCTGCCCAACGGCCCGGCCAGGCTCATGCTGTCACCGGCCTTGGCGATACCGGTGAGAAAGCTGCTCATCAACCCGCCTGGCACATTGCGTATCAGGAAGCTGACTTCACCGTCACGTTGCAACGAACTGAACGAATAGGCGCGGGTCTGTTCGCTGCCGGGAATACCTAGGTTGACGTATTGCCCCGGCAGGAACGTCAGTTTGCTCAGGGCATCACCCTTGATCGACAGCGCAATCGTGCTGTCGGACAGCTGACGCACCTGGCTGATGGCCGCGCTGTAGTGGGCCTTTTGCGTGCGGCAGACGTCCGAGGACACCGGCACGCGCACCACGCAGTCGCTGAGGGCGCGCATCTGGCAGGTCAGCACAAAGCCTTTTTCGGCCTCGTCACTGCTCAGGGCGTCTTCGATGTACTCCTCGCCCAGATCGTAACGCCCGGCCTCGGCGAAGCATTTGCAGGTGCCGCAGGCGCCGTCGCGGCAGTCCAGCGGGATGTTGATGCCCTGGCGATACGCGGCGTCAGCCACGGTTTCGCCGGGATTCGCGTCAACGAAACGGGTGACGCCGTCTTCAAAATTGAGTGCGATGGAATGAGTCATGACGGCTGCCTCACAGGTGATAGACATCGATGACCTGACGAACGTAATCGTTCTTCAGGATCACTTTCTTGGCCTTGATCAGCGGGCTGTCGCCACGCACGTCGAGGGTGTAGAAGCTGCTGCCGAAATAGCTGTCGACGGTCTTGTAGCGAAAGCTCAGGGTGTGCCAGTTGCAACGCACCTTGCACAGCCCGTCGACCTGTTCGAGCAGCTCGATGTTGCTGATGTTGTGCGAAGTCCGGGTGTCCGGCACGCTGGCACTGGAACGCTCGGTCTTGATCCGGAAGATGCGGTCTTCCAGGCCCGTGCGGTTGCCGTACCAGATCAGCGAGATTTCCCGTTGTGGGTCCTCGGTCAACTCGTCGTTGTCGTCCCAGGACGGCATCCAGAAGGACGCATCGGCGGCATACAGCTCCAGCCAGTTGTCCCATTCCTTGTCATCGAGGTAGCGCGCTTCGCGGTAGAGAAAATCGCGCACGGCGTCGTAAGTGATGCTCATGACAGCGCCTCCACCTTGATCAATTCCGACTGCTCTTCGCTCAATGCCTTGAGCATGGTTTCCTGCCAATACTTGTGTTGCAGCACGAACAGGCCTTCGTCTTCAGTGCGCACACCGCTGAGCAACGGGTGCAGGTCGATCTCCTTGGCTGCTTCATCGGCACCTTCAACCCAGTGCTCGGCACCACGGGACATGTCGTTCCAGGTGGTGACGCTGCCCTGATAGCCGGTCTGGCAGGAGCGGAATTCTTCGAGGTCGTCCGGAGTGGCCATGCCGCTGACGTTGAAAAAGTCTTCGTACTGACGAATCCGGCTCGAACGTGCGCTGTCGCTTTCGCCTTTGGGCGCGATGCAGTAAATGGTGATTTCAGTGCGATTGACCGAGATCGGCCGGGCGATGCGGATCTGTGAACTGAACTGGTCCATCAGRTACACGTTGGGGTACAGGCAGAGGTTGCGCGAGTTCTCGATCATCCAGTCGGCCCGGGCCTGGCCAAAGTCCTTGGCCAGTTCGTCGCGGCGCTCGTACAACGGCCGGTCTTCCGGGTTCGACCAACGGGTCCAGAGCAGCATGTGAYCCTTGTCGAAGGAGTAGAAACCGCCGCCCTGCTTGGCCCAGGTGCCGGCGCTCATGGTCGGGTTCTCGTCACCGCATTCGCGCTGCTTGCGCTGGTTCTGGGTGGCGGCATAGTTCCAGTGCACGGAACTGACGTGATAGCCGTCGGCGCCATTTTCGGCGGTGAGTTTCCAGTTGCCTTCGTAGATGTAGCTGGATGAACCACGCAGTACTTCAAGGCCATCGGCGGATTGATCGACGATCATGTCGATGATCTTCGCCGACTCGCCCAGGTGCTCGACCAACGGCACCACATCGGCCTTGAGGCTGCCGAACAGAAAGCCACGATAGGACTCGAAGCGCGCGACTTTGGTCAGGTCGTGGGAGCCTTCGCAGTTGAAGCTCGCCGGATAGCCGGCCGCCGCCGGGTCCTTGACCTTGAGCAGCTTGCCGGAGTTG
>NZ_JBFTLU010000571.1:0-3710 GCF_056396605.1 Pseudomonas sp. 05T35 | reverse complement strand
GGTTTGCACGTCGTTACGAGAAATCCGAGTCCTGAACCTACTGCGAAAAATTCAGATTTCAATCTCAGGCGCGTATTTTTCTGCCGTGGAATTCGAAGCCGACTTTTTCAACAGAATCGGCCAGAAGCGGACGTTCGCGCGTGCATGCTTTGAGCCGATAGCGACCCCGCTCACCGATATCCAAATCTAGCGGTTCGGAATTCTGTTTCGAGGGAAGAAATGTTGGCCACGAAGGTCATCCTTTCTTCCGGGCCTACTTGGTTCTGCTGATCCGTATGGGCGTGTCGCTAGGGTTTAAGCGGTTAGGCCGCCATCTATCAGGGTGACCAGTTATTCGTTTTGTTCTTGGCAGGAGCAGGCTTGCTCATGCAGTCATTTTACCGGCCAGACCATCAGCCGCGATTTGTGCAACAAAGCCTTACCCACTGAAAAATCACCGCAGATTAAAAATCAATTTGCCTGCCGCCGATTTGAGTTTCCGTATCATTCTGACCGGCCACCATAGCCGAAGCGCTAATTGCATTTTGATTCGCCCAATCACGAAGTTTTGTAAACTCGTCTTTACGCATTTTGCTCATGGGTACTAAACGCGAAATAGTAGTTTCAAAATCAACCATAGTCAGGTCGCTTACATCACCAGAGCCATTCATCCGCCGTGAAAACGCTTCAATCAGCGAGTCCCCAACCCAAGCTTCGATTTCAGCACCAGAAAGCACAATGTCTTTACCAAAATTCGACTCGCCTCCTAGAGCAGACAATCGATCCAAATCAAATTTTGCTGGGTCACGTTTCAATTTCTTCAGATGTATCTCAAGAATCTTCTTTCTTTCTAATGTCGACGGGAAGTCAACGAAAAATATTTCGTCGAATCGCCCCTTTCTCAACAACTCCGGAGGTAAGCTGTTGATGTTGTTAGCGGTAGCAAACACAAAAACAGGCGCCGTTTTTTCTTGCATCCAAGTCAACAGTGTGCCGAATACGCGTGTAGCCGTGCCACCATCAGATGCTCCTCCGGAAGAGCCGGAAAGTCCTTTTTCAATTTCATCGATCCATAGGATGCAGGGCGAAATAGCTTCGGCAGTACGTAGTGCGGAACGAATATTGGATTCTGAAGAGCCAACCACCCCTTGGAAGATTTTTCCCATGTCCAAACGCAATAAGGGCATGTTCCATGACGACGATACGCATTTCGCCGTTAGAGACTTACCGCAACCAGGAACTCCAGTTAAGAGCAAACCCTTCGGGGTTCCGACACCGAACTCCTGAGCCATCTGCCCAAAACACTGGCTACGCAAATGGAGCCACTAACAAAGTTATTTATCTGAGCCTTAACTTCATCTCTTGATGGCAAAGGAAAATCAATCAACGTAATTTCCTTTTGAAGATCATTGGCAATTTCAAAGCTGGGTGCCACGATAATGCAATTGCTCCGATATCCACGTGAGCGGATATTTATGGCTAAATCTCGAAGTCGACGACGATAGACAGGATTTGAGCTTGAGGTAAGGTAGTTATGAGCATCACAAAAAACAAAAATATTTTTGCTGCCCTCCTCCTTCGCCTTTTCTTCGCAAAAGTCCAAGGCCATTTTCAAATCAAAGGTTTTATCCCCAGCCACGACGCCATTTATCTGGACTCCTAGCGTCGAGTTCCAAACGAACAAACGATGGCTAAGCGCCTTGGCGATTTCAGAAACTTCATTGAGCGCACGCTCTTCCTCGAAAGTTTCAATGACCAAAATCGCATAACGYGCTTTGAGGTAATCAGTTATCTGCTTGGTACGGTTCATGCCTATTATCCCTGCGCTTGAACTGAGTTATACATGCATCGGAAGACCGGTTTTGGTAACGCCAGAATTTGAAACAACAAACTCGACAACTCTTCTAGTGCGGAAAAAGTCAATATCGACTCTGTCGCTGGTTTTGATAATCTGCTTGTGCTGATAGGGATGTTTCGCGTTATGCCGATACCGACCAGCGAGCGTCAAGTCTACGGCTTTAACAACTCGAATCATGGCTTCATTCTGGAATATCTCTTTTGGCGTATAGCCTGTATAAAGTATCCAGTTTTTCTCGCCATTAACGGCATGTATTAATTGCTCCAAGGCTGGCGCCTGGTCGAGCGGCTCCCCCCCAGAAAGGGTAATCCCAGCGATGTCCAGTGCATTTATTTTCTGTGCCAATTCATAAATAGGCATCAGCGTACTCGCTTCGCGAGCGTGGGTCCTCTGATTGAAGCACCCCTTACAATTCAGCGCACACCCCTGCACCCATAATGTCAAGCGCAACCCCGGGCCGTTAACGCTGCTCAACTCCATATGGTGTACATTGATTTCCATTTAGAAATTCGCGCTGAGAATTTGAAGGGTTTGCTCTTCATGGACTACGGTATATTCCGGCTTCCACTCAGTCACAAGCTCCGCAGTAGGGCTGGAAAGCAGAGATTCAAGCTCTTCCGTAAGTTTTGTGCAAATGTCGCCTTTCACGCCATGCACTTCCTCCATAATTTCATCGCCGGTAAAGGTGACATGAATGCTGTATTCGTAGTTAGGTCCAAATTCAATCTCGAACCCTTGAAGAGTTTCTTCCACTCTTGCTGGAACACCTGATGCGTCTATGCGCTTGATGGTTTCATCGATGGCTACGCTGATGTACGCTTTCTGAAAGCTTAAAGCCAAATCAGCCATTATCGCTTCATCGTCGGCCGAAATAGTTCCCCGTTCGATGAGGAGTTTGTAGGAGCCCTCCTCAATTTGGCAAACAAATAGATTGAATTTATCAGCCGTCTGGCCACAAATAGCTCTAAATTGCTGCTTGCCCATATAGCCTATTTTGCTCAACACTTTTTTGCTGAAGTCGCTGGCAAATACGGAAACCAGACCAGTCGTTGGGCTAAGGCCCATCTTGCCGAAAGCTTTGGCAATGGCTTCTTCATTAACATAAGAAAATTCAAACTTTGTACAATGAGACATTGTTAAAGCTCCAGCCTGCGACCGGGAACAACTTCTTCGGCGTTCTGGATAGCAATTAATACGTCAGGGGTAACCTCAATGTTGCGCATAGGTGCTATGGATGCAAGCGCAGCCTCAGGCGCAACATTTTTTGAAATCGGAGTTGAAGTTCCAGAGTTGACAACCACCCGACGTCTTTGTGCTGCCTGTGATGCACCACTACCACAAAGGAGACTTGCATCAATCGTTTCCAACAACCTTCTTATTACCAGAAGGGGATTTGATGTGAGCTTTTTATAGAGTCCAATGCGCAACAACGCATCGGCTCCATCATTGAATTGCAATTTAACGAAGTAATTTTGACTTTCATCGCCAATGATACCAATGCACGAGACCTGATTCAGGTCCCGTGACAGCTTTCTCCAAAGATACCCATCAAACGACGCTACAATTAATTTTGTCGCTGTTGCGGCAAAAGCATTGCTACCAACTTCAACCTCGTCAGCATCAAAATTTTGGTAGCTGACCAGAATTTTCTCCCCTACAGGAAATCCCAGAGCGGTTGCCAAATATTCATTTGTCGAAAAATCGACATCTGCGTGAAATTTTAAGCTTTTTGACAGAATATAAAGGCTAAAGATGCCTACTAATCCATAGCCTATTGATTTCAGCGCGTCTTCCGGTGCAAGAGCCGCAAAAACTGCGAAAATAAAAACAATGATTCCGTAACCGTAATTTATGGCCGTCTTTGTACTGAGTT
>NZ_JBFTLU010000570.1:0-2408 GCF_056396605.1 Pseudomonas sp. 05T35 | reverse complement strand
TCCCACGACGGGTTTTGTGTGTGCAATTCGGGGTGCTGGCGGTGGACCCGGTGGGTCAGGGCCAGCGACGCTAACTTAGCGCCAGAACGGCTTGCTCAGCTCTTCGTAGCGTTGTGCTTCGCTAATCCCTGCGTCAGCCAGCAGATGCGAATCCAGACGAGCCAGTTGGTGGCGGCTGGAGATGCGGCGCTGCCACAGCATCAGGTTGGCGAGAACGCGAAGAGGCATGGAAGCCTGGGTTTTTACAGCGTTGTCTTCGAAGAACATTTCGGAACTGAGTGTACGTTCCATGGTTGACATCCTTCCGCTTATGGCGGGATTAGGTAGTGGTTTAACTGATGCCAATGATCCTCTCGTTTGGCCAGTCTCTCTAGATACAGTTCACCTGTATTGTGAGGGACCAGTTAACTGTTAATAGGTGCTGTACTGCTCGAAAACGAGGCAACTGTACCTATCCGCACTAGTGTGGTGCGTTTTTAGGTGTTCGGCTCGAAAATGCGGGTAATTACGGTAGGAAATGACCGGTACAGCAGTACAGTTTTTGAAGTATGTTGGGTTGGCAATGGCGAGCTGACGAAATTGTGTTTGCGTCAGCTGCCATCTGTATCAATCACACGGCGAGCATTCTGCCGGTTTCTTCCAGGTTGATGTGCCAGCTGAGGGCGTCGCGCAGGATATGCGGGGTGTGTCCGCCGACGGCGCAGGCCGCCTCGAAGTAGGCATTCAGCGCTTCGCGGTAGTCCGGGTGCACGCAGTTGTCGATTACCACCCGCGCCCGCTCCCGTGGCGCCAGGCCACGTAAATCGGCAAGGCCGATCTCGGTCACGAGAATGTCGACGTCATGTTCAGTGTGGTCAACGTGACTGACCATCGGCACTACACTGGAAATCGCCCCGCCCTTGGCAATCGACTTGGTGACAAAGATCGCCAGGTGCGCGTTACGGGCAAAGTCGCCGGAACCACCAATGCCGTTCATCATCCGCGTACCGCAGACGTGGGTGGAGTTGACGTTACCGTACAGATCGAACTCCAGCGCCGTATTGATGCCGATGATGCCCAGGCGACGAACCACTTCAGGGTGGTTGGAGATCTCCTGCGGACGCAGCACCAGCTTGTCCTTGTAACGTTCCAGGTTGCCAAACACATCGGTATTGCGCCGGCTCGACAGGGTGATCGAGCTGCCCGAGGCGAAGCTCAGTTTTCCGGCGTCGATCAGGTCGAAGGTGGAGTCCTGCAGGACTTCGGAGTACATGGTCAGGTCTTCGAACGGCGAGTCGATCAGGCCGCACATCACCGCATTGGCGATGCTGCCGATACCGGCTTGCAGCGGGCCGAGCTTGTTGGTCATGCGCCCTGCTTCCACTTCCTGCTTGAAGAAGTCGATCAGGTGATCGGCAATGGCCTGGGTGTCGTTGTCCGGCGGCAGCACCGTGGACGGCGAGTCGGACTGGTTGGTGATGACGATCGCGACGATCTTTTCCGGCGGGATCGGGATCGCGGTGCTGCCGATACGGTCGTCGACCTTGACCAGCGGAATAGGCGTGCGGGTCGGACGGTAGGTCGGGATATAGATGTCGTGCAGACCTTCCAGATTCGGGTTGTGCGCCAGATTGATCTCGACGATCACATGCTTGGCGAAAATCGCGAAGCTGGCCGAGTTGCCGACTGAGGTGGTTGGTACGATGTGGCCCTGTTCAGTGATCGCCACGGCTTCAATCACCGCGATGTCCGGCAGCTTGAGTTGCTGGTTGCGCAGTTGTTCCACGGTTTCCGACAGGTGCTGGTCAATGAACATCACCTCGCCGGCGTTGATCGCCTTGCGCAGGGTGCTGTCGACCTGAAACGGCATACGACGGGCCAGCACACCGGCCTCGGTCAGTTGTTTGTCGAGGTCGTTGCCCAGGCTGGCGCCGGTCATCAGGCTGATTTTCAGCGGTGTGACCTTGGCGCGTTCGGCCAGTGCGTGGGGCACGGCTTTGGCTTCGCCGGCGCGGGTAAACCCGCTCATGCCGACGGTCATGCCGTCCTGAATCAGAGCGGCAGCGTCAGCGGCGCTCATTACCTTATCCAACAACGAAGGCAAGCGGATACGATCACGGTACATGGATTGTTATCTCGGGCAACGGAAGCAAGATGTGCAGTCTATTGAATTCAAAAAAATTCGCCCCGCGACCATGGTCGAATGCTGGCCCCTGATTTAGAGCCTTTGGTCGGTTTTCCGCAGTTAATCTTGTGTGCAATAAAAAACCCCAGCCTACAAAGGCCGGGGTTTTCGGTATTGCGGTTTGCGCAGTCTTTACTCGACGGCTTTGACCATGTCTTCGATGACTTTCTTCGCGTCGCCGAAAACCATCATGGTTTTGTCCAGGTAGAACAGTTCGTTGTCCAGGCCGGCGTAGCCGCTGGCC
>NZ_JBFTLU010000569.1:0-4001 GCF_056396605.1 Pseudomonas sp. 05T35 | reverse complement strand
CACTTGAAACGCTCGAACCGTTGTTCGATCTACCCGAAGGCAAGGCTGCCTATGTGGCCCTGAAGAAGAATCGCGAGGCTTATGTCGCCGCGTTCACCCAGGTGCAGGCGTTGATCAGGCAAGGTGCCTTTGATGCTGCGATGGCGCAGTTGAAACAGCAAGTGATCCCCGCCGAACAGCTGGTTTATAAAAGCCTGGACGTGCTGATGGCACAGCAAGGGCAGATCTTCGCCGATCGTGAAAGGTCGGCGCAGGCCCTGTACAGCGATGCGCGGCTGAACATGCTGGGGTTGCTGGTTTTCTGCCTGGCCTCGGTCACCGCCGCGGCGGTCATCGTGACGCGTAGTGTCACCCGACCCTTGGGGGGAGAGCCCGATGTTGCTGCGCGGGCACTGAGTCAAATTGCGCAAGGCGATCTGACGATTCAAGTGCCAGTAAATGCTGATGCCGACGGTAGCGTGATGATGAACATGCACCAGATGCAGCAAAGCCTGAACGCGATGGTTAAGCACATCGCGGCGTCGGTCGATCAGGTGGCCAGTTCGTCCGAAGAGCTGAGTGCTGTCAGCAGCCAGACCCGTGACAGTTTGCAGTTGCAGGGCCTGGAGATCGAGCAGGCTGCAGCGGCGATCAATCAAATGACGGCGGCCGTCGACGAGGTMGCACGCAATGCCGTCAGCACCAGCGAGGCGTCCCGGGTGTCCGAGCAAACCGCGCAGCGCGGCCGTGAACATGTTCAGGAAACGGTGGCCTCGATAGGCACGCTGGCGGACGGCATGACGGATACCTCACAGCGTATCCAGCAATTGGCCGGGCGTGTG
Organism: Pseudomonas sp. 05T35; assembly: GCF_056396605.1. Classification (NCBI taxonomy): domain Bacteria; kingdom Pseudomonadati; phylum Pseudomonadota; class Gammaproteobacteria; order Pseudomonadales; family Pseudomonadaceae; genus Pseudomonas; species Pseudomonas sp. 05T35. The sequence goes on along the minus strand of NZ_JBFTLU010000569.1, from coordinate 3,180 downwards.
CAAGACATCAGCACKGTGCTGGACGTGATTCGCAGCATTGCCGAGCAAACCAATCTGCTGGCCCTCAACGCGGCGATTGAAGCAGCCCGTGCCGGGGATGCCGGACGTGGTTTTGCGGTCGTCGCCGACGAGGTGCGGGCACTGGCCCATCGCACTCAGGTGTCGACCCAGGAAATCGAGCAGATGATTGGCAACATTCGGCTCGATACCGGACACGCGGTGACTGCCATGCAAAGCAGCGGTCACCTGGTACAGACGACCCTGGAAGTCGCGCAACGCTCCGGCGAGGCGCTGGAAGCGATCACCCGGTCAATCTCGCAGATCAATGAGCGCAACCTGATGATCGCCAGCGCCACGGAGGAGCAGGCATTGGTCGCTCGTGAGGTGGATCGTAACCTGGTGAGCATTCGTAACGTGTCCGGGCAGGTCTTGCTGGGTGCCCAGCATACCCACACCGCCGGTCTGGAATTGGCGCAGATGGCAGGAGCACTGCACCAGACGGTGGCGCGCTTCAAAATCTAAACGGGCATGGGCTGGCTAGCAATCACTAACGAAAAATGGGAGCTGCTCCGTGCGGGAGCGAGCCTGCYCGCGATGACGGCTTGACATTCAACATTGCAGCTGACTGTCAGACCGCTATCGTGAGCAGGCTCGCTCCCACAAAAAGCCCGCTCCCACATYACAKYTGWTMACCCGCCGTCAGCGGGTCAACAGCACTTCGGCCCASCCTTGCYACCRTAACGAGCCTCCTGGCGYTCCCGGAAGAACGCCTCGTAGCTCATCACCGGTTTGTCCGGGTGYTTGGTTTGCATATGCTCGACGTAGGTGTCGTAGTCGGGCATGCCGACCATCAGGCGCGCGGCCTGACCGAGGTATTTACCGAGGCGACTCAGGTCATTGAACATGCTTGCAACCCTCGATTACGCTTCTGGAACAGCCTGGAATGGCGATTCTTTATCCGTGCGTTCTTTGCTGCCCCAGGCCGAGATACCGACCTTGATCGCATAGAACAGGATGCTGAAGACCACGAACAGGAACAGCGCCGTCAGCGTTGCGTTGGTGTAGGCGTTGTAGATCACGTGCTGCATCTGCGTGATGTCCTTGGCCGGGGCGAGRATCTGACCRTTGGCCAGGGCRTCGCTGTATTTTTTCGCCAGCGACAGGAAGCCGATCGCCGGGTTGGCGTCGAACAGCTTGATGAAGCCTGCGGTGGTGGTGCAGATCAGCAGCCAGGCGGCTGGCAGCAAGGTCACCCAGATRTAGCGCTGGCGTTTCATTTTGATCAGCACCACCGTGGCGAGCATCAGCGCGATACCGGCCAGTTAAGCGCCGGAACGAAGGAGCCGAGCAAATCCTGCAGCATGAAACGCCCGGCACGAGTGCCGGCGTCGACCGCCGTCAGGATGAACAGCGCTTCGAACAGGATCGCGAAGTGGTACCAGAACGCCATGGTGTTTTCACCCGGCAGAACGCTGTGCAGGATCTGCGCGATACCGACCGCCAGGGTTGGCGCGCCGCCGGCACGGGCCAGCACGGTGGTTTCACCGATGTCCTTGGCCACCGCTTGCAGGGCGTCCGGGGTGATCGCAAAGCCCCAACTGCTGACGGTTTGCGCGACTTGCATCACTTCACCGCCGACGATCGCCGCWGGGCTGTTCATCGCGAARTASAYGCCCGGWTCGATSAYCGASGCCGCCACCAKCGCCATGATCGCCACGAAGGACTCCATCAGCATGCCGCCGTAACCGATGTAACGGGCATTGCTTTCGTTATCCAGCAGTTTCGGAGTGGTCCCGGAGGCAATCAGCGCATGGAAACCCGAGACCGCACCACAGGCAATGGTGATGAACAGGAACGGGAACAGCCCGCCTTTCCACACCGGTCCGGTGCCATCGATGAACTGGGTCAATGCCGGCATTTTCAGCACGGGCATGGTGATCAGGATGCCGATCGCCAGGGCGACAATGGTACCGATCTTGAGGAAGGTCGACAGGTAGTCACGTGGCGCCAGGATCAGCCAGACCGGCAATACTGCCGCGACGAAACCGTAGCCGATCAGCATCCAGGTGATCTGGATCCCGGTGAAGGAGAAGGCCTTGGCCCAGACCGGATCAGCGGCAATCTGCCCGCCCAGCCAGATCGAACCGAGCAACAGCAGCACGCCGACAATGGAGATTTCACCGATGCGGCCCGGGCGGATGTAGCGCATGTACACGCCCATGAACATCGCGATCGGGATGGTCGCCATCACCGTGAAAATGCCCCACGGGCTTTCGGCCAGGGCCTTGACCACGATCAGCGCCAGCACCGCGAGGATGATGATCATGATCAGGAAGCAGCCGAACAGCGCGATGGTCCCGGGGATCTGCCCCATTTCTTCACGGACCATGTCGCCCAGGGAGCGACCGTTGCGGCGGGTGGACATGAACAGGACCATGAAGTCCTGAACGGCACCGGCCAGCACCACACCGGCGATCAGCCAGAGCGTGCCGGGCAAATAGCCCATCTGCGCCGCCAACACTGGACCGACTAACGGACCAGCCCCCGCGATGGCCGCGAAGTGGTGACCGAAAAGAATGTGTTTGTTGGTGGGCACATAGTCCAGACCGTCGTTATTGACGACAGCGGGAGTGGCTCGCAGTGGATTGAGCTGCATCACATTATTGGCAATGAACAGACTGTAGTAACGGTAAGCGACCAGGTAGATGGCCACTGCCGCGACCACAATCCACAAGGCATTGATCGCCTCACCGCGGCGCAAGGCCACTACGCCCAGGGCACAGGCGCCTACGATTGCCAGCAACAGCCAGGGTAAGTGGCGCAGCGGGCTATTATTATTTTTCATTTTTTTATTCCAGCCAGAGTGGACAAAAAAGACAGCCACCCCGAGTTTAGCGCTACTGGCGCCAAAGACCATACCCCGACGTAGGTCCTAGAGTGGCAGCCTGCGCGGATGCTGGTCTATAGTCAGCGAACACCCAGAGGATTGCGCCATGAGGGACCACCCCGCCAATCACCGCCGCTTCAAACGCATTGCCTTCGATGCCAAAACCGAACTCAGCCAAGGCGAACATCGGTGGCCGGTGAAGCTGCTCGACCTGTCACTCAAGGGCCTGTTGATCGAACGTCCCGAGCCCTGGCTTGGGGACGAAGAGAAGATGTTTTCGGTCGACATTCACC
>NZ_JBFTLU010000568.1:0-2454 GCF_056396605.1 Pseudomonas sp. 05T35 | reverse complement strand
ATCCTCTGCGGTGCCACCCAGTTGGCGGACGCGGTTCGGGTGACCCTTGGGCCCAAATCGAAATCGGTGTTGATCCAGAACAAATGGGGTAATCCGACGGTCTGCAACGACGGCGTGACGATTGCCAAGCGAATCGACCTGCAAGACCCCGAGGAGGGGCTGGGTGCCCAGATGCTGCGTCAGGCGGCGGAACGTACCGGCGATGCGGTAGGGGACGGGACCAGCACGGCAACGGTGCTGGCCCATGCCATCCTGGCTGACGGCATACGCAACGTCGTCGCCGGTGCCAGCGCGATTGATTTGAAGCGTGGCCTGGATCGCGGGCTGTTGCTGGTCGTGCAATCGCTGGCAGCCCAATCGCGCCCGGTCAGTACCCCCAAGGAAAAGGCCCAGGTGGCCACGCTTTCGGCGCATAACGATGCGGTTATCGGCCAGTTGGTGGCAGACGCTCTGGAAAAGGTCGGCGTTGAAGGCGTGGTCAGTGTCGAGGAGTCCAAGACCACTGAGACCGTGGTCGAGGTGATGGAGGGCATGCGTTTTGACCGGGGTTACGTCTCGCCGTATTTCGTAACCGATACCGAGAAGATGCAGGTGGAGCTCGATGATGCCTACCTGCTGCTCTGTGATCATAAGATCGGCGTGCTCAAAGACCTGCTGCCACTGCTTGAGTTGATCGCCAAAAGTGGCCAGCCGCTGGTGCTGATCGCCGACGACATAGAGGGCGAGGCGCTGACCACGCTGGTCGTCAACCAGATCCGTGGCGTATTGCGCGCGGTGGCGATCAAGGCCCCCGGCTTCGGTGATCGACGCAAGGAAATGCTCCAGGACATTGCCGTCCTGACCGGGGCAACGGTGGTCTCCAACGAGCTGGGCATCAGTCTTGAACAGGTGGACTTGAGCCAGTTGGGACGAGCGCATCGCGTCGTGGTGCAAAAAGACAGCACGGCGTTGATCGGTGGCGCCGGTCAACGCGAGGCGATTGAGGCGCGTCTGCAACAGATCCGCGTGCAAATGGACGCGACTACCAGCGATTACGACCGTGAAAAACTCCAGGAACGACTGGCCAGGCTGTCGGGCGGTGTCGCGGTGATCCGGGTCGGGGCGCCTTCCGAGGCCGAGATGAAGGCCCGCAAGGATGCACTGGATGATGCCATTTCGGCGACTCGCGCGGCGATTGCCGAGGGCATCGTCCCGGGGGGCGGGCTGGCATTGCTCAAGGCTGTACCGATTATCGCGGCCGAGGAGGCCAGCTATGAAGGCGATGCCAAAACCGGTTTGCAGATACTTCGCCGAGCGCTCGAAGCGCCAGCCCGGGTGATCGCGGAAAACTCGGCGGTGGATGCCGGCGTGGTCGTTGCCCGTATGCTGGCGGAGCCGGGGAATATTGGCTTCGACGCGTCAGCCAATGTCTATGTGGACATGTATGAAGCCGGCATCATCGATCCGACCAAGGTGGTGCGTATCGCGCTGGAAAATGCCGTTTCAGTCGCCAGTATCCTGCTGCTGACCGAGGCGACCATGACCGATATCCCGGAAAAGGAATCACCTGCCCAACCACCGTTTCCTGAATGACCCGCACCGCGCTGCGGCGGTGCGCAGTGACTTGATATAAATCAAGATCAAGCAGGCGTCCGGGGAGGACGCTGAGTTGACGCTGGTGATTTGATCCAGCGAAGACGCAATGGCTGACCACCGGCAAGGGGCAGCGGCAGGCGTCGAAGTCCAACCTGTCTGGAGTTCAGACCATGAGCCAGTATCAACGGTTATTACTGATCATCAACCCGGCCCAGCGCCATTCCCCTGCGATACACCATGCCGCTGCCCTGGCCAAGGCCAGCGGGGCGAGCCTGCATATTGCCGCGTTAGTACCATCGCTGGACATCCTGTCACTGCTTGAAGAAGGCGTCCGGGAAAAAGCTCGGCAGAGTTACCTCCAGGACCATAGCGATTKGCTCAAGGATCAGGCGGAAAAGATGCGCGGCAGGGGCATCGAGGTGACCACCGAGGTGGCATGGGCCGATGACATGCAGCAGGCGATCCTTGATCACGTCAGCGAAATGCAGCCCAACCTGCTGATCAAGCAAGTACAGCATGAGCCTGCGCTCAAACGCGCATTTTTCACCCCTCTGGACTGGCACTTGCTGCGCCACTGCCCGATACCGATGTATCTGGTGGGCGCGAGTGGTCATGCCTTGCCGCGCAAGGTGGTGGCAGCGGTTGACTCGTCGGATACCGCGTCTTCGAACAGCGAACTGAATGACCGGATCATCCAACAGGCCAACAGCCTGGCGCTGCAGTGCAATGCCGAATTGCATCTGCTATATGCCTGTGACATTTCGGCGGCCTATCTCGGCGATATGGGCGGTGGCGGGCTGACCCTGGCGGACCTTACCCGGGAACTGCGCAGAGAACTGGAAAAGTCATTCCTGCGGTTGGCCGGTCGATTCGGTGTGC
>NZ_JBFTLU010000567.1:0-2466 GCF_056396605.1 Pseudomonas sp. 05T35 | reverse complement strand
GCTCGAGGGTCATACTGGGCATGAGGAGTTACTCCCGTTGGGCTGCGGAAATTATACCGCAATATGCCGTAACGCCCACTCAGCCCTGGTCGGATCAGAGCACGTGGCTACTCATGATATGGGGGGCTCCCGTGTCGGGTGGAAGCGTAGTTACGCCGGTTTAGTGGAGCAGCTTGTAAATCACGGTCATGATCACGGCCATGACACAGTAGAGCCCAGTCACCACGGCCATCGGATACCAGAAAGTTTCACGGGTGAACTTGCTGGCCTCGGCAATGAGCTTGCTGGATTCGGCGTTGAACTTGGTCGATTCGGCAGCGTGCCGATTAAACTCGGCTTTGAACTTGCTGGATTCATCATTGAGCCTGATCGACTCGTCGATCAGCTTGCCAATTGCGGCGTGGATCTTTTCCAGTTCAGCAGGGCTGAAGCCATGGCTTTGCATGGTGTGCCTTCCTTCTCAGGTGAGGTTCAGAGCCCGACCACGCGGCAAACGGCCTCGAGCGTGTGGTCGTCGCGTTCGCGGACAATGCCCAGCGAGAAGCCAGGCTTGCGCGCTTCATTATCGGCGATGACCAGCAGGGCGAAGGCCTTGCGCATGGCATCGGCCTTGGTCATGCCACGGTATTTGGCAATGTCGGTGAGCGCTTGGTCGATCTCGTCCGACAAATAGAGGTCCATACTAGGCATAGCAGATACTCCCTTTAGGTTGTGCGAAAATTATACTGCAAGATGCCATAACTCCCACTCAGCCCTGGTCGGATCAGAGCACTCGGCTGCTCATGCCCTGCACGTTACGACCGCTGCACTGCGGGGCCGGCGCGCTTAGCGGCGTTGTACAGCACGCGGTAGCCGACCGGCAGCCCGGCGTGCAGGTAACACTCGCCGTACTGGTCGCCTTCGTTGAGGCCGTTCGGGGRGTTGGTCATACATGGCGGTGACTCCTTCTTGTTAATTGGAAATTGCTAGTTCATTGCCATGCCAACGGCTTCGCAGAGGCGTTCGTATTCCACCCCACTCGGGCTGTTGAACTCGCCGACGCGGACAGATAGAGCAGCAGGTGGACGATCAGGCGCATGGCCGGGGCGTCGAGGATCAATCCGGTGTCGAGGTGCTGGACCTTGGCTCTGAATTCGTCGAGGCCTTCTTACAGGGCACGGATCAGCGGAATCGGGTTGCAGGTGCCCTTCTGGGAGATGACGGACACATGGTTGCGGGTCATGACAGCTCTCTCGGGGAGTGGGCTGCGATGGGTTACAGCAGGCCCGGCTGTCGGGCCTTGCTCAAAAGGGTCTCGGAGCTGGGCGGCAGCGCACCGATGTTGCCGGGATGGACGTGGTCGAGGACCAGCGCCACAACGCTGGCGATATATCCTCCATAGTCCTGCGCGGCAAGGCACGCACGGGAAGTGGGATGGGGTTCATACGTCCTCCAGTGAGTTGGAGCTTGTTTCGGTCCCACGGAAAAATACAAATAATCGTGTTCCTAGCTATTGCGCGGCGGCGCTCACGGCGCGGGCGTTTGCCAGTTCACGGTAAACCGTGGCCTGCCCGAGGTTGAGTTGCTTGGCGATCGCCGCTTTCGTCGTGCCTTCGTCGGCCAAGCGCAGGATGGCCGCGCGTTTTTCCTCAGCGATCGGCTTGCGCCCCTTGTACTTGTTCTCCTTCTTCGCCTTGGCGATTCCTTCGCGCTGGCGTTCGAGCATCATCTCCCGCTCGAACTGGGCAATCCCCCCCAACACGGTCAGAATCAGCTTGCCGGTGGGCGTGCTGGTGTCCAGCCCCAAATTGAGGATCTTGACCTCAACCTTCTTCAGCTCCAGTCGGCGCAGGGTCTGCAACAAGTCGGTGATTGAGCGGGCCAGCCGGTCGAGCTTAGTGACCACGAAAGTATCCCCTACGCGGGCAAATTCAATGGCCGCCTCCAACTGGGCACGCTGAGCGACGGACGACACCTGTTCCTTAAATACTTTTTCACAGCCGCATCGCTCTAGCTCGCGCAGTTGGGCCTCGAAACCGGCCTCTTGCTCGATGGTTGAGGTACGGGCATAGCCTATATCCATGGATTTTCTCCCATATACGTTTAAGACCCTGTGATAACTCACCTCCCAAAAACGAAACACCACTCATATGAGAGGTTTAGACAGTATTTCGTCGGCTATCACAGGGGCCGGCTCTATTTGGAGATTGCATAGTTTGTTTGTCACGCTGGCGAACTTTCGCCAATGCCTCGACGGATCAGCTCGCCAAGGTTGGCTCTCCATCGTGGCCGTTTTCGCCAGTAACCGCGCCGCAATAGCGAATGAGTCGTATCTGCTGCTATTCTCGAACGCAGTGCCAGTAATTTCTCCGTGAACAAACTAATTCATGCAGTCTTGTCTTGGTAAACCTGATACTAATAAGAGCGCCCACTAATGTGATATCGCTCTTTTCCGAGGATGCACCTTCCCCTCCCCATGGCTGGCAC
>NZ_JBFTLU010000566.1:0-2476 GCF_056396605.1 Pseudomonas sp. 05T35 | reverse complement strand
GTCATTGGATGGCCTTGGTGAACCGTTGTAAGTGAAGGAGTTTGCTCCATAAACGCTCTCGAATGCTTTTTTCTGACAACCTTGCGGCAATATCCTGCATCGTTCTGCATGATTCAGAGCGAACGGTTACCCTGTCGACTCACGCCGGTAACTACAATCAACCTGTGACCGACCGCCTTCTTCCGAGAGCCACCACCATGTCCGCCACAGCGCCCACCATCCTTGTAGTCGAAGACGATAGCATCGTGCGCATGCTGATCGTCGACGTGCTGGAAGAACTCGAGTTCAAGGTGCTGGAGGCCGACAGTGGCAAAGCAGCGCTTGCCCTGCTCAACGATAGCGCGCAAATCATCGATCTGCTGATGACCGATGTGGGATTGCCAGAGATGGATGGCCGGGAGCTGGCCGCTCAGGCGCGTGTACTGCACCCGGCGTTGCCGATACTGTTTGCCAGTGGTTATGCGGAAAGTATCGACGTGCCGGAAGGTATGTCGGTGATTGGCAAGCCGTTCTCTATCGACCAGTTGCGCGACAAGGTCCTGAGCATGCTCGCGGCTTGAGCTCAGCTTTTCTTGCGCACTTCATTCAAGGTACTGGCCACTTTCAAGTGCCGGTACAGCAAGGTCGACGCCCATTCCCGATCGCCCTGCTCCAGCGCGTCGATAATTTCCAGGTGCTCACGGCAGGAGGTGCGGACCCGTTCCAGGTTCGACACGGTATGAAATTCGGTCAGCCGGCGCAGGCGGTTTTGCTGCTGCAGGGTTTGCAGGATGAAGCTATTGCCGGATGCTGCAGCCAGTAACTCGTGAAATTCGGCATTGGCTTCGAAAAAGCTCAGGCTGTCTGGAGTCCCTTCGAGCAGCGCCTGCTGCTTTTCACGGCAACGCTGCAAGCGTTCACGCGGCAGATTGAAGGTCGGTTCGAGCAAGCCCGCGGGTTCCAGGAGCATGCGGAAGCGATAGCTTTCGAAGCGCTTTTCGGCCGAACCCAAGGTGGGTAAAAACATCCAGCCGTGCCCGTGTTTGCGCTGCATCACGCCTTCGTCGGACAACCGCAGCAAGCAACGGCGCAATACCGCTTTGCTGGCACCGTAGCGACGCAGCAGGTCACTCTCCATCACCTGATCGGGAATCGCCTGAGCCAGTCGATCATCGATCAGCCGCTGATACAGCTCCTCATCCTCACCGATCGGCAGACTGACCTTGGCCAACTCATCGCTGAGCGGTGTATCCAGCACGCAGTAACCCTGATGGGGCAAGCGCCCGATCACCTGCTCTTGCGCCAGATAGACCAGCGCCCCGCGAATCGGCGAGCGAGACACGCCAAAGCGCTCGGCCAGTTCGACCTCTTTGAGGTGACTGCCGGGGGTTAACTCGCCAGACCTGATCGCCATGAGAATCTGCGAAGCGACTTTGGTCTGGAGTGCGGTGGGTTGGGTCATCGAAAAACGTCCATGAATCAGCTGTCAGACGCTAACTCATGAATCGGCAAACTTCCAGTCAATACAAGCGCATAAGGCGTCGCTGGGCGATTGCCGGGCACAATAAACATCATCAGCTGTGGTTTAATTGCGCCCCTCATTTCTCCCCAGCCTTCTGCCCGCATCAAGGAAATCCCGTTCATGAGTCAGCCCCGCGCAACCAAAGTCCTGGTCATTGGTTACGTCTGGCCCGAGCCGCGCTCATCCGCAGCCAGCGGACATGTGATGCAAATCCTTGAAACGTTTCTACAGCAAGGCTGGGACATCACGTTCAGCAGCCCGGCCGGTATCGGCGAACACAAGGCCGATCTGGCGGAATTGGGCATTCGTGAAGTCCCCATCGAGCTGAACAACAGCAGTTTCGATGCCTTCGTCAGCGATCTGGCTCCAGATATCGTGCTGTTCGATCAGTTCATGATGGAAGAACAGTTCGGCTGGCGTGTCGAGAAACATTGCCCTGGCGCCTTGCGCGTACTTGAGACCTCTGATCTGCAGAGCTTGCGACATGCCCGCCACCAGCGGCTCAAGGACCGCCTCAAGGCCAGTGACGACGCCAATGACTTCAGCGAGTTGTTCGCCCCGGCGTTGCGCGAAGAGTTCGAGCTCATGGCCGATACCGATCTGGCCAAGCGCGAAATTGCCGCGCTGTTCCGCTGTGACCTGAACCTGATGATCTCGGAAGTGGAAATCGAGCTGCTGGTCGAGCAGTTCAAACTGCCGCGCCAGTTGCTGCACTGGTGCCCATTGATGATCGACCCGATCACTCAGCCGTTCACACCCTTCGAGGACCGTGCGCATTTCCTCAGCATCGGCAATTTCCGCCATGCGCCGAACTGGGACGCCGTGCTCTGGATGAAAACCACCCTCTGGCCACTGATCCGGCAACAACTGCCCGGTGCGCAACTGCACATTTATGGCGCTTATACGCCGCCAAAGGCGACCGCGTTGCACAACCCGAGCCAGGGGTTCCACGTGATGAACTGGGCCGAAGACGCC
>NZ_JBFTLU010000565.1:0-4552 GCF_056396605.1 Pseudomonas sp. 05T35 | reverse complement strand
TCATGTGCAAGGTGAAGATTTCTCAGCGTTCCAAGCCGAAGTTTCTCGATTTGATTTAGACGCGTTACTCCCAAACCCTCAGTTTTTGAAACTGTTTGCTGCTGCCTATATCGAAAGCGAAAGATATTTCACTGACAAACGGTCTATTTTCTCACAAGCAGTCGAACATTTGGCGAAGGAAGCTAACATCAATATAGCGAGAACCAATTCGACACTTTCGACCACTCAAAAAGTTGACTTATCATCGGAAGTTTTCGCCAAGCTTTTGTTGTCTGGTGCTGAAGGAATTGGCATGAGCGAAGCCACTGAAGACCGAATGTATCCTTTGCTTGCATCATTATTTCGCGGCAACACATCGGCTGAAGGCATCCTAGCAACTCGACTTTTTAAACCTGGCGATAGTGCAGATCAACATCGTCCCGTTCACAAGATCGTCGCTGAATACTGTGCGGCAGACTATCTTACCAAGCGGATAGCAGACCCGGCGGACGCTCTGACACTTCCTAAGTGCCTCCCTATTATTGCACCTAACTCCATAGTTCGAGATGAACTCAGGGGGCTTCTGGGCTGGATGGCATCGCTAGGTAACAAGTCTATTCAGGAGTCCGCAATCGAACTTGACCCTTATGCAGTACTTGCGAACGGCGACCCTTCCCAGCTTGAAAATTCGTCAAAACGCCTGCTTGTAAAGCGGCTGAAAGCAGTTGAAACCAAAGATCCCTATTTTAGACGGGGAGATTTCTGGCGAAGATTCAGTGCTGCAGGTTTCTTCACCCAAGATGTTATGGATGAGATCAAACCTCTTCTTGTGAGCGGAAGTGATGGTCACTTACGCGATCTAATTCTTGAGCTTTTGGCGGGGTCGCCAGCGATTGAGAAATTAAAAGATGAGTTACGCCAACTCGTTCTAACGTCGGACGAAAGCGAAAACACTCGCCTAGTGGCGAGTGCATGTTTACTCGAAATAGTGGATCATGATCATCGCGCCGACTTGACAGCCCTCATTGCTGAAGCAAGTCAAGCCTCATTAAAAGTTTCAGCCAAAATTATCGAAGCTTTAGGACCGGAGAAACTTGAGCAGGCTTATCTTGCTGATTTTTTTCGAGCCTGTGCAAACTTATTTTTAGGTCTCCTAGAGCACCGAGAGCGAACGATAGGTGCGCGCTACTTTGTAAAGAGTTTCATCAATGGATTAAACTTAACGGTCATTGAATGTCTTTTGGATGAGCTAAGCAAAGGTCTTTTTTGCAAATGCGGCAAGAGGACTTATGAGTGCGATTGTCGAAGCGGCATGAGCAAGATAATAGGTTCAATGCTTGACCGTTATTTCGATTTGGCAGCACCTCCATTTGATCCAAAACGCGTTTGGCAATGGGTCGAAAATCTGAATTTTCATGAGCAAAAATCTGCAAGCCAAAGCACAGCGGTTAAAGTGATTCGAGAGGATGATGACTTGCGTCAAGGCATTATCGCCCATGTGTTCGGAAAACTAACTGACCGTGATCAGATTTTCGAAACCAGGATACATAAGTTCGATTTCCACTCCCATTCTGGTCTTCATTTTTACTCTGATGATCGTAAATTCGTAGTCGATCTAGCGTTTGAGACCGACAACCCGAATTTGTGGGCAAGTTTCATGACTGGACATCAACACCATCGAAATATAGCAGAAAGAGGCCCAGACAGTTTGCGGCGGCACATGCGCGAGCAAGCATCGAAAAAACCTTCATTCATGCGAGAGTGGGTTAATTACAACAGGGCTGTGTTGCAATCTGAACGAGAACATCGAATCCCGAGGTTTAGGCATACCCGAAGAATGAAGCGCTGTCGCAGGCAACAAGACGACAACCGCGCATTGAACATCAAGTATATCCAAGATAACCGGGAACTAGTCGAAGGTGGACGCCACTGGGGTTGTCTCGTCCGCTTTGCCGAGTTGGTGCTTATGAGTCAAGACGAAGTTGAGCAAGAACTTGGAGATGAGACGCTAGTTCGTAACGCGCTCAGAAACTGTCTCGACTTCATTGCTCCGAAAATCCCCGACCTGCTTAGGCTAGCTGAACTACAGTGCGCTTCAGAGTGTTTGCACTCTGTAATGATCCTTTATGCGGCTTGCTTGGAGATTATGCGTGTTAATGGGAACTTAGACGGTGTTGATCTTCGACTTCTGAAGGCGCTGAGAACCAACATTGACACAAAATACAGTACGGTCTCCAACGAAGAACGTGATGCACTGAAGGCCGAAACTGATTTTTGAGATAGCTGCTCAGTATGGCAATCGTGATGAATTGAAAAAAATCATTGCAGAACGTTGTGCAGAGTTCATGTCCAATTGGCCCAATCCGACCGGCATAGAAGACATTGAACAGAAACGTGTATTTTGGTTCGTACGCGCATGGTATTTTCTGGAAAACACACCAGAAACATACTGGAACTGGCTCAAAGCCGACAAAGATACGGTTCTTTTATTTCACGAGCGGTCTGGGCGAATGAGTTATATTGATCATCCCTATTGGCCCAAGCTCACATTAAGCAAAGTGGAAGCCATTCTAGACGCTTTCTTCGACAAATGGCCTAAGGTAGACCTGCCGAGTCACTGGGGAACGAGTAGCCCCAAAGAAGAGAATGCATACCGCTTTTTGAGTGAAGTGATCTGGYCAATTAACTCGGCTGATCCCGATGATGCAATTTTTGTCCTCGACCGGCTTCTTGCCGACCTGCGCTTCGCAGACCTTCACAAGGACTTAAAGAGCATGCATGCCAACCAAGTCAGGAAGATAGCGCTGAGAGATTTCGAACCACCGACGCCACAGGAAATCGTAAATCGACTGGACCGCGATGCCGTAGTAACTGTGGAAGGTCTGCGTCAACTCGTGATCCAAGAACTCCAGGACTTTCAGAACGCTATAGATGGTGGAGAGTTCAACTCCGCAAATCGCTTTTATGAGAAAGGTGAACGGTTGGACGAAGTTCGGTCTACTGAGATTATTGCTGAGCGCCTCAACCTTAGACTTGAGCCGCAAGGCATCTCAGTGACGCCGGAGCATCAACTAAAAAATGAAAACCGGAGTGATTTCACAGCGACCAAGATGATTGGCGGTAGAAGACGGCTGCTTGTTACAGAGGTAAAAGGACAGTGGCATAGGGAGCTATACACCGCTGCTTCCTCTCAGTTGCATGAACGCTACTCCATCCACCCGGACGCAGAGCAACAGGGTATTTTCCTGGCAATCTGGTTTGGCGTAGATGAAAAGGTTGCAGGGCTTATAAAACACGGTATCGGAACCGCTCAGGACCTTAAAAACAGTATCGAAAGAACGCTACCACCAGAACTATCAGGGCTAATTGATGTGTTCGTTCTGGATGTGTCCAAGCCCCAATAGAACGCATTGTCGCGAGCGGTAACGTCCCCCTACCAGTTCCAAAAAAATGGACAGATTTATTTATTCGCCAAATCACGCCAACAACAACCCCCCCTCCCTTTCCAGTCGATTATTTGTAAACAAGTGGACTAACAACCGCACTTTGTACGGCTGAAAAGAAAACAGCACCAAGCGCAATATGTGTAATCACAACCACCAAGGCGACCTCAAAAAAAACAAGCTTRTTACATCTACAATTTGCACAAAACAGCATCCAAGTACGCTTCCAAAACGCAATTTTTTGACATCTGATTTCTGCTGCTATTTTCTCAAGCTCTTCGGGAGACTTAAGTACTGACTCGATAAAGCTACTCATATTCGCTACCCAAGCGCCAATAAAAACAAGTAAGCACATAACAAAAGCGAATGACCTTTTAACACCTTCAAAACTAAAATCGAAAGTCTCCAAATCGAGCTTAGTGCTAAAAATTATTGCAAGTGTCAGAAATAAAATTTGAGGCGTCAAATTTCTTAAAAACTCAAGCAAAGCTCTTTTACCTTCCCCCAAAAACATTACCACTCCTAAACCGTACAACCTTACGGATGATTATCATTAAAAAAGGGACAAACATCTTAACGTCGATTACTTTGCCCCATTCTACTCATTACTTAAGTGAGGACTTTATAGAAGCTATAGCAGGGATCACTTCAGAAGACTGCCCCTGGCTAAGCATTTGAATCTGAGAACGGCTGAAACCTTGCGGAGCTTTCCTAAGAAACACTCCACTCGCCGTATGAAAGTACTCATCTCCCGCGAGCTCAGAGTGGAGTTCTGATAGAGATAGTCTTAATTCAGTTTTTTCGTTCCATGATTCAATGCCGATACGATCTACAATTTGCACAAGCCCTCCAGAACTAAGAGTCTTCCGGCCTAACTCGTAAGTTCTCTTGTGGACGTCAGCGCGATACTCTGGCATTTCGGCGCCAGTAAAATTAACAAGCTCTTTCCCCAGTTTTTTCGCGATCGTTTCTGGTGCGGCACCAATCAACCAGCACACTATGGCTGTAGGACTCAGACCAGCTATTTCAGTATCAATTGAAGTATCAAATAAATCGTGCTTGATTATGACAACCTGGCTTTTCGCTTCCGACAGCCGACCAACCTCAACGACCTCTACGCTCACTCCATT
>NZ_JBFTLU010000564.1:0-3128 GCF_056396605.1 Pseudomonas sp. 05T35 | reverse complement strand
CCCCCAAACCCTCGCGCAGTTGTGGCTGATGCTGCATGGCGCGCACGGCTTCGAGCATTTCCAGCGGGAAATCGATCCCGCTGTTGCGGTCTTCATTGAGTGCTGCGATCGGCTCGCGACCGGCTTCCAGCCCCTGCTCCAATCCCACCAGAATCGCTGCCAGCACCAGATAAGGGTTGGCATCCGCGCCTGCCAGGCGATGCTCGATACGCAGATTTTTCGAATCCGAATCGGGAATCCGCACACACGCATCACGATCCTCGAAACCCCAGCTGGCACGTGTCGCCGCGTTCACCGTACCGCCCAAACGCCGGAAGGCGTTCTGGTTCGGCGCGAATATCGGCATGCAATGCGGCAGCAGCTCCAGGCAGCCGGCCACCGCATGCCGCAGTGCTTGCTGCTGGTTGGCGGCCAGCAGGTTTTTACCCTCGGCATCATAGAGGCTGACATGCACATGCATGCCGCTGCCCGGATGCTGCAAGTAAGGCTTGGCCATGAAGCTGGCGCGGTAACCGTGCTTGAGCGCGACGCCACGGGTGCTACGGCAAAATAGCGCCGCCCAGTCGGCAGCGCGCAGGCCGTCATCGAGGTGGCCGAAGTTGATCTCGAACTGGCCCGGCCCAAGTTCGGCAGTGATCACCGTGGTATCGATGCCTTGCGCCCTCGCCGCTTCGACCATTTCATCGAGCACCGGCGAAAAGCGCGACAGCCGCTCGATGTGCATGTTCGGTTGATCATCGGCATCGTCCGACAGCTGATCGCGGGGGAACTGCGGCTGCCCGTCGCGCAGCTGTTTATCGAACAGATAAAACTCCAGCTCGAACGCCACTACCGGATGAATACCTTTGCCACGCAACCGTTCCAACACCTGCGCGAGGACCTCGCGGGGCTCGAAGACGATCGGCTTCTCGGTGCCGTCCGAGGTGATCAGCATCTGACCCAATGGCTTGGATTCCCAGCTCACCGGCTTGAGCGTGCCTGGCACCAGGCGCCGCAGAGCATCCGGGTCGCCGTCGTTAAAACAGTAGTCGCCGATTTTGAACAGCCCACCCTGCACGCCCAGTAACACGCAGTTCTGCGGCAGCTTGAGGGCGCTGCCGGCAGCCACTTTTTCGAGCATCTCTATCGGATAGCGCTTGCCGTAGAAATGCCCGGGAATGTCCAGGGAGATCAGGTCGACATAGCGCACCTCGGGGTAGCGTTGGCGAAAAGCACGAACCTCAGCCAGCAGATCAGAGCAGGCAGCATCCATCGTCGTTGTTCCTTTTATTGTTATCAGGTGTAAACCCAAAGCACTCGCGTGAGCTGGTCAGTGAGGTTGCCGTAGCGACAGCGCGTGTGACTGTCGAGCTGAAAACTGTCGCCGGCCTGCAAGGTGACCGGCTCATCGTCATCGCCCAACCACAGCGTCAATGCGCCTTCCAGGACGTAGCCGCCCTGCTCGGAGCTGTCGCTCAAGTGCCGCTCGCCACTGCTGGCGCCGGCCTCCAGTTGGCTTTCGAGCATCGAGAACGAGGCCCTGATCTTCGGCGAGACCAGAATGTCGGTAATTCCGTTGGCGTAGTACAACGTGCGGCGCTCATCCGGGCGGGTCACCCAAGGCAACACCTTGGGTTTTGGCAGGCTGTAAAAATAGGTGGTTGGCACGCCGAGGGTTTCGCTGATCGCGGTCAGGTCCGCCACGGTCGGTCGTGACAAGCCCCGTTCGACTTGCGAAAGAAAGCCCACGGAACGGTCGATTTTGTCGGCCAATTCCTTGAGGGTGTATTTCTTGTGCTTGCGCAGATCGTGGATCAGGATCGCCAGCGCGGCGATTTCTTCTTGCTTGTTCATGCCAGTAATTCCGGAAGATGACTCATCAAATGCTGTCGCGCAGTCGGTACCAGGCCTTGCCGATCGCTTCCAATGGCGCTGCCAGGTATTTACCGCCGGGAAAGCTGTCATTACGTAACCCCTGGTACAACGCCAGCTCGTCCGGCTGACCGAGAATCGCATCGGACACGGCGCGAGCCCCAGCCAATGTCGGGAGCACGCCATGCCCGGAATAACCCTGTAGCCAGTAGAGGTCGCCACACCGGCCAATGTCAGGGGTGCGCTTGAGGGTCAGATCGATATGCCCGCCCCAGGCAAACTCCAGCTCGACACCTTTGAGCTGCGGGAAGACCCGTTCCAGATAGGGCCGTGCTCGGTAGTCACCCGGTACTGATCGCCGTCTTCGCGATAGCTCAGCGCTTTGCTTTGCTCAAAGATGCAGCCGCCAGCATGTTCGATGGCTGCGGCCAGCCCCAGCGCCAGCTTCAATGGATTCAGATGCCCGCCTTCGGGGTCATAGAGCCCCGCCTGATAACGCTCGCTGGCGACCCACTGCGGTAACTGCTCACGCGTTATGAATTGCAGGCCATCGTGGCCCCACTTATGGCTGGCCTCGCGTTGCCACTCGGTCAGGAGACTGACCCGACGCGGCATGACCGACGTCCACAAGTGGCCGGGGCGATAATCGCAGTCGAAACCATGGCGCGCCGGCAACTCGCGCAACTCCTGCGCCGCCCAGCGCATGCCGTCCCACAAGCGCCGCGCGCGTTCATAACCCAGCGCAGCCTCCAGAGGCGGCATGTCACACGACCAGCCGAGAATCGCCTGCCCACCATTACGCCCCGAGGCCGCCCAGGCAACACGACTGGCTTCCAGCAACGTCACGCGCTTGCCCGCCAAGGCCAGGCGCAAGGCGGTATGCAAGCCACTGAAACCGGCACCGATGATCAGCACCTCGGCTGTGTGTTCACCTTCCAGAGCGGCTCGGTTCAACAGGCGATCAGCGCAACTGTGGGCGTAATAGCTGGCGACATGCTGCGARGACTGCTGAAACATTCGGGCACCCATGAAATTATGTTTTTATAATTTCATGAAAAACTACAGAATAATTTTCACGAGCGCAACACCCTGCTCACCCCTCGCAGACCGGATGACCCGTAGCAGCTGCCGAGCCTGCGTTCGAGTCCGTAGCAGCTGTCGAGCCTGCGAGGCTGCGTTCGAGTGCGCAGCACTCGTAAATTCATGCAGCGCGGTCGACCAGATCAACCGTATAGGCGGGTTTTACGACTGCTACGCAGCCGAACGCAGCCTCGCAG
>NZ_JBFTLU010000563.1:0-2486 GCF_056396605.1 Pseudomonas sp. 05T35 | reverse complement strand
CTGAACGTTCGCAGGCCTTGCAGGCGTCTACATCCGGTTGGTTGCCTCCCCTTGGTCCGCACAAACGGACCTATGCTCAAGGTAAAAAGAGTGGTTTAGTGCCGCCCGTTACCCATCCGGAGAGTTGTCATGACGTTCGATTCGCTTCACTTCACCCCATGGTCCGCGTTGGCTGGAGGCGCGCTGATCGGTCTCGCCGCCGGTTTGTGGGTGGTCGCCAGCGGTCGTATCGCCGGCATCAGCGGGTTGTTGGGCAGCCTGCTGGGCCCCAGGGATTCGACCTCGGGAGAAAAAGCCTTGTTCCTTCTCGGATTGCTGGCGGCACCTGTGCTTTGGATGCTGTTCGCGGGACAGCCAGGCATCGAGTTCAAGACCGGCACCCTGGGCCTGATCGTGGCCGGGCTGCTGGTGGGCATCGGCACCCGCTATGGCGCAGGTTGCACCAGTGGTCATGGCGTGTGCGGTGTTTCACGGCTTTCTCCGCGTTCGATCATCGCAACGCTGTGCTTCATGTTCACCGGCTTTATGACGGTGTTCGTCTTGCGCCATCTGCTGGGAAATTGAACATGAAAAAACTGACTGCGTTTGTTGCCGGCTTGTTGTTCGGCATCGGCCTGTTACTGTCGGGCATGACCAACCCGGCCAAAGTGCTGGGGTTTCTGGACATCGCCGGACTTTGGGACCCTTCACTGGCCCTGGTCATGATCGGCGCCATTGCCGTGGCGTGGGTGCCGTTTCACTGGGCCATGAAACAGAAAACATCGCTGCTGGGCTTACCCATGCAACTGCCGGTAAGCCGTGAACTGGATCGACGCCTGATCGGTGGCAGTTTGCTGTTCGGCGTCGGCTGGGGCGTTGCCGGTATGTGCCCGGGCCCGGCACTGGTGCTGCTGCCCACCGGACACTGGCAGGCCTGGGTGTTTGTGATTGCCATGCTGGCGGGCATGCTCATTTTCAACGTCTTGCAGACCCGTCGTTGAACACATCAAACGCTTAGGTCGGGCTTGCGGACCTGAGGGTATGACGTGCACTGCTGTAGCCCAACAGTGCACGTCGGTCTTTCAGGCCGCCAGTTCACCACTGGCAATCGCCGCCGAAGCCGCCAGCATCGCCCGCAACAACACCGCACAACCGGCCGCCAGGTCATCCGGGGTGGCGTTTTCGATTTCGTTGTGGCTGATGCCCCCCTCGCACGGCACGAAGATCATCCCGGCTGGCCCCAGTTCCGCAAGGAAGATCGCGTCATGCCCCGCCCCGCTGACGATGTCCATGTGCGACAGCCCAAGGCCTTGCGCAGCGCCACGTACTGCCTCGACGCAGCCCTTGTCGAAATACAGCGGCGGGAAGTCGGCAGTTGGCGTCAGTTCATAAGTCAGACCGTGCTCATCGCAGGTGCTGTCGATCACCTGCCGCACTTCCGCGATCATCGAGTCCAGCCGCGCCGGTTCAAGATGACGGAAGTCCAGGGTCATGCGCACTTCGCCGGGGATGACGTTACGTGAACCCGGATAGGCTTGCAGACATCCGACAGTGCCACAGGCGTGAGGTTGATGACCAAGCGCGGTACGGTTCACGGCAGCGACGATTGCGGCGGCACCGACCAAGGCATCCTTGCGCAAATGCATCGGCGTTGGCCCGGCGTGAGCCTCGACGCCGCGCAGTTTCAGGTCGAACCACTTCTGCCCCAACGCGCCCATCACCACGCCAATGGTCTTGCGTTCGTCTTCCAGAATCGGGCCTTGCTCGATGTGCGCCTCAAAGTAGGCACCGACTGCATGGCCACTGACCTTGCGCGGACCGGCATAGCCGATGGCGTTCAGCGCCTCACCCACGGTCACGCCGCTGGCGTCGGTCTTGGCCAGGGTTTCCTCAAGAGTGAATTTTTCGGCAAACACCCCGGAGCCCATCATGCACGGGGCGAAGCGCGAGCCTTCTTCGTTGGTCCAGACCACCACTTCCAGCGGCGCCTCGGTTTCCACGCCCAGGTCGTTGAGGGTGCGCAGCACTTCGAGCCCGGCCAGTACGCCAAAACAGCCGTCGAACTTGCCGCCGGTGGGTTGGGTGTCGATGTGGCTGCCGGTCATCACCGGTGGCAGTTGCGGATTGCGCCCGGCGCGGCGGGCGAAGATGTTGCCGACGGCGTCGATGCTCACCGTACAGCCCGCCTCCTCGCACCACCTGACAAAAATGTCGCGGGCCTGGCGGTCAAGGTCGGTCAGGGCCAGGCGACAGACACCGCCCTTGACCGTGGCGCCGAGTTTGGCCAGCTCCATGAGCGACTGCCAGAGGCGGTCACGGTCGATGTGCTGATGGCTGGACTGCAGAACGTCTACGGCAGCGTTCATGGTGATCTCCTTCAGGCAATTGTTATGGGTTTTCTCAGGCAAATCGTTGGTGAATTTTAGGCCGTCATCGCGAGCAGGCTCGCTCCCACAGTGGATCTCTGGTGTTCATAAGACCCTTGTGGGAGCGAGCCTGCTCGCGAT
>NZ_JBFTLU010000562.1:0-2499 GCF_056396605.1 Pseudomonas sp. 05T35 | reverse complement strand
CCGATCAGGTACTCGACGCCAGCGTGCGTTTCCTGGGTCACACCCGCGCCCCCTTGGTGTTGCTGCCGCTGGAGGATGCGTTGGGCATTGATGAGCAGGCCAACCTCCCCGGCACCACGGACAGTCATCCGAACTGGCGCCGGCGCTTTGCCGATGAAAGCGACGTACTGCTGGACGATGCGGATGCCGCACGACGGCTGGAACTGCTTGCTTGCGCGCGCCTTCAGGCAGCCGAGCGTGATCAATGAGTGAGGTGCAAACCCTCTCGGTACGGGCGACGTTGCGCCTGCAGTTTCATCAGGGGTTCACCCTGGATGACGCCGTGCCGCTGGTGCCGTATTTCAGCGGT
Source organism: Pseudomonas sp. 05T35 (assembly GCF_056396605.1). NCBI lineage: Bacteria > Pseudomonadati > Pseudomonadota > Gammaproteobacteria > Pseudomonadales > Pseudomonadaceae > Pseudomonas > Pseudomonas sp. 05T35. The sequence goes on along the minus strand of NZ_JBFTLU010000562.1, from coordinate 2,150 downwards.
TTAGGCATCAGCCACCTCTATGCCTCGCCGCTGTTGAGTGCGCGCGCCGGGTCGATGCATGGCTACGACGTGGTCGACCCCAGCCGGGTCAATCCCGAACTGGGCGGCGAGGCAGCCCTGCGGCGACTGGTGAGTGCGCTGCGCGCCCAGGACATGGGGCTGATTCTGGACATCGTGTCCAACCACATGGCCGTAGGTGGCGCCGACAATCCCTGGTGGCTGGACTTGCTGGAGTGGGGGCGATTAAGCCCCTACGGTGAGTTTTTCGACATTCAATGGCATTCGCCAGACCCATTACTCGAAGGCCAGCTATTGCTGCCGTTCCTGGGCAACGATTACGGCAGCGCCTTGCAGGACGGTACGCTGACGCTGCACTTCGATCCCGGACGGGGCAGTTTCCATGTCGAACACCATGAGCACCACTTTCCGATCTGCCCCACCGACTACGCTGAACTGCTCAAGCCTGACGACTCGCTCGACGTTGAACGGGCACTGCAGCTCAAGGTATTGGCCGATCAGTTCACTACCCTGCACTACCAGACCGATGCCCATTCCCTTGCACGCCCCTTGCAACAAGCGCTCATCACACTGGCGTCTGATCCGGCGATCTTGCGTTGCATCGAACACAACCTTAGCCGCCATGACTCCCGCCAGCCCGAAGGTTTCAGCCGTCTGCACGAGCTGCTCGAACGCCAAAGCTATCGCCTGGCCAGTTGGCGCACGGCAGCCGATGACATAAATTGGCGGCGCTTCTTCGACATCAATGAACTGGCAGGGCTGCGGGTCGAACGCCCGGCCGTGTTCGAAGCCACCCATGCAAAAATTTTCGAGCTGATTGCCGAAGGGCTGGTGGATGGATTGCGTATCGACCACATCGATGGACTCGCCGACCCACGGGGTTACTGCCGCAAACTCAGACGTCGGGTGAACGTCCTGTCACCGTTGCGACACGTACCGATTTACGTCGAGAAAATACTCGGCGACGGTGAAACGCTGCGTCGCGACTGGCAGGTCGATGGCACCACGGGCTACGAGTTCATGAATCAACTGTCGCTGCTGCAACACGACCCGCAAGGCGAGCAAGTCCTTGGCGAACTGTGGAGCCGACACACCGAACGGCCCGCGGCGTTCGTCGAGGAAGCACAACTGGCACGCCAGCAAATCCTCAACGGTTCGCTGGCCGGCGACTTCGAAAGTGTCGCGCAGGCCTTGCTGCAAGTGGCCCGCGATGACCTGATGAGCCGAGACCTGACCCTGGGTGCGATTCGTCGGGCATTGCAGGAACTGATCGTGCATTTTCCGGTGTACCGAACATACATCGGCCCGTGTGGGCGCTCGGCACAAGACGAGGTGTTTTTCCAGCACGCGATGAACGGCGCGCGCCAGACCTTGAGCGAAGCCGACTGGCCGGTGCTCGACTATCTGGCGCAATGGCTGGGTGGGCAGCCCTGGCGCGAGCGCCCGGTAGGCCGTCAACRCAAGATCCTCAAGCATGCCTGTGTGCGCTTCCAGCAACTGACCTCACCGACCGCCGCCAAAGCCGTGGAAGACACCGCGCTCTATCGCTCAGGCGTGCTGTTGTCGCGTAACGATGTCGGCTTCAACACCGAGCGGTTCAGCGCCCCACTTGCGGACTTCCACACGGCGTGCAGCCAACGCCTCAGCGAATTCCCGGACTCGCTGCTGACCAGCGCCACCCATGACCACAAACGCGGTGAAGACAGCCGCGCACGTCTGGCATTACTCAGCGAGCGCAGTACCTGGTATGCCGAAACCGTCGAAGGCTGGCGGACACAGAGTGCTGCCCTGCGCCGCGATCCGTCGATGCCCTCACCCGCCGATGAACTGCTGCTCTACCAGACCTTGCTCGCCAGTTGGCCACTGGAGCTGCATTGCGAAGACCTGCCGTCGATGACGGCCTACACCGAACGCCTGTGGCAGTGGCAACAGAAAGCCCTGCGCGAAGCCAAACTCCAGAGCAGCTGGAGCGCACCGAACGAGCCTTATGAGCAGGCCACGCGGGCCTTCCTCGAGCGCCTTCTGCTCAGCCCCGAAGGCCTGCCTTTACGCAGTGCCATCGCCGATGCTGCGCAAGCGATCGCCTGCGGCGGCGCGCTCAATGGATTGGCGCAAACCTTGCTGCGCATGAC
>NZ_JBFTLU010000561.1:0-2502 GCF_056396605.1 Pseudomonas sp. 05T35 | reverse complement strand
CTTCTTGATAAACGCAGGCCGGCCAAAGCGATGAGTTTATCGATCGAGTTCATTTGCGACGATTGGATCAACAACTGAGCGGATCGGGCAAACGCAAAGCGCCCGAGTGGTCAAAACTGTACGTGTCGCACACCGTACATCCCAACCTGCTCAGGAGTGAATGCAATGTTCAATAACTGGTCCGAACTGCTGCCCACCATCCAGAAAGCCTTCGGCGCACTGGGCAAGAGCAACCCGAAAATGGTCAAGGCCTTTATGGCGCTGGATGAAGCTGCCGCTGAAAATGAAGTGCTMGACGCCAAGACCCGCGAGTTGATTTCCATCGCTGTCGCCATCACCACTCGTTGCGACGGCTGCATCGGAGTACACACCGACGCGGCGATCAAGGCCGGTGCCACTCGCGAAGAAATCGCCGCCACCCTGGCCACCGCAATTTCGCTGAATGCCGGCGCAGCGTACGTCTTCTCGCTGCGAGCACTTGAAGCGCATGACGTGCTGAAAGGCTGACATCAACCCCTGTGGCGAGGGAGCTTGCTCCCGCTGGAGTGCGCAGCACTCCAAAAACCGATGAGTGCGGTACACCTGATACAGCACGGTTGCAGGTTTTGGGGCCGCTCGCGGCCCAGCGGGAGCAAGCTCCCTCGCCACAGAACAGCTCAAACTATCGCCGAAAAATTCAGCCGAAACTGCTGCGGCGTCACGCCCAGCCGTCGGTTGAACACGCTGCGCATGTGCTGGGCGTCACGAAAACCACATTGATACGCGACCGTCTTGAGCGGTGCCCGAGAGCTTTCGAGCATCACCCGGGCAGCGTCCACCCGCGCCTGCTCAACGAACTCCGCCGGAGTGATTCCAGCTTCCCGGGCGAACACCCGAGAGAAATTGCGCGTGCTCATGTTGGCCGCTGCGGCCAGATCGGCAATGCCCAAATCCCCGGTCAGGTTGGCCAACACGTAATGCTGAACCATCGCCACAGGGGATTTTGCTTCAGCATGCGGCGTCAGAAACGGGCTGAACTGCGATTGCCCACCGGAGCGCTGGGTAAACACCACCAGACGCTTGGCCACGCTCAAGGCCACTTGCGGACCGTGATCCTTGGCGAGCAAGTACAGCGACAGATCGATCCCCGCCGTCACGCCCGCCGAGGTGAACAGCTCAGCGTCCTCGACGTAGAGCCGATCGGCTTCGACCCGGGTCGACGGACATAATGCCGCCAACGCGGCGGCATCGCTCCAGTGCGTGGTCACCGTACGCCCCTCGAGCAACCCGGCGCGGGCCAGTGTGAAGGCACCGTTGCAGATGGAGCCGAAGCGCTGCGAACGCGCGCACGCCTCGCGTAGCCAACCATGAAACAGCGCGCCGAAATCCTCGAACGGCAACTGCGGCCCACCGGCCACCAAGAGCAAGTCGTAAGCCTCCAGCGCTTCGCTGAAATGCCGATGGGCGTGCAGCGCCAGGCCGTTCGAGCACGGCATCACACCGCGTTCGAGGCCGATGACGTGCAGTTGATAATGATCCTGCCGCGCAAGGAACCGATTGGCCTCGGAAAATACGTCCATGGGACCGGTGACATCCAGCGACTGGACGCCAGAGAACACCACGATGGCAACGGATTTAGTCATGGGGCAAAGCGGCCTCTGGCGGATGAACGGCTCACCCACCCTAGCCAATCCATGGCCAAGAAGCGAACTGGCACGATTTGCATGCTGATTGGCCGGGATCGTAGCCGCGTGTCGATTGTTCACTTCAGGAGGCGCGAACAGACTGGATCCATCAGCGCCGCCACGGCGTTCCCCATGAGGCAACTACCATGAGCAGCAGCATCGCCGGCATCAAAATCCCCGACAGTACCCTCGCCCGCGCCACCACCGACTACATTCGCGACATCGAGTCCGAGCTGCTTTACCACCACTCGCGCCGGGTGTTTCTGTTCGGTGCCCTGAGCGGTGAACGCCAGGCACTGGCCTACGACCCGGAGCTGCTGTACGTCGGTGCGATGTTCCATGACCTGGGCTTGGTGGAAGGTCACCGCAGCACTGACGAACGCTTCGAAGTCGACGGGGCAAACGCTGCCGCAGCCTTCCTCAAGCCGTACGGGTTGAGCGACGACGATATCGAGCAGGTCTGGCTATCGATCGCCCTGCACACCACGCCGGGCATCCCCAGACATCTGCGGCCGACCGTGGCGCTGGTGACCGCTGGCGTCGAAATGGACGTGTTGGGAGTGGACTACTCGGCATTTTCGATCGTGCAGCGTGAAGCGGTGGTACACGCGCATCCACGGGGTGAAGGTTTCAAGGAATGCATCATCTGCGCCTTTGCCGACGGCCTGCGCCATCGTCCGCATACCACCTTCGGCAACGTGAAGACCGATGTGCTGGTGGATCAGGAACCGGGGTTCAAACCGATGAACTTCGTCGAAGTGATTCGCACATCGCCTTGGGCGGCATGAAAACCGGAGGGAGCGAGCCTGCTCGCGAAAGCGATGTGTCAGTCGACACC
>NZ_JBFTLU010000560.1:0-2506 GCF_056396605.1 Pseudomonas sp. 05T35 | reverse complement strand
CCCACAAGGGGTTGTGGTTTTCTGGTCCTTAATGGGTTGGCCTTGGTCCGACAACTACTTATCCCTCTGCGTTGAGTCACTTCAATGGCAATTACTCGCAGCGACTGGGAGCAACGCTTCCAGTCCTTGACAATCGAAGGTCGGGCATTCATTGACGGCCACTACTGCTCGGCACTTAGCCGCGACACCTTTGAATGCGTGAGCCCGGTGGACGGCCGCTTCCTGGCGAACGTCGCCAGCACCGACGAAGCCGACGCGAATGTGGCGGTGCAGGCTGCGCGCCGGGCGTTCGAGTCCGGCGTCTGGGCCAAACTGGCCCCGGCTGAGCGCAAGCGCATCCTGATTCGTTTCGCCGATCTGATTCTGGCGAACCAGGAAGAACTGGCGCTGCTGGAAACCCTCGACATGGGCAAGCCGATCAGCGACGCCATGAGCATCGMCATTCCTGCGACCGCCAACGCGATCCGCTGGAGCGCCGAGGCGATCGACAAGATCTACGACGAAGTTGCGGCGACGCCGCACGACCAGTTGGGTCTGGTCACCCGTGAACCGTCAGGCGTGGTCGCGGCCATCGTACCGTGGAACTTCCCGTTGATCATGGCCAGCTGGAAGTTCGCACCGGCCCTGGCGGCGGGTAACTCGTTCATCCTCAAGCCTTCGGAAAAGTCACCGCTGACGGCGATTCGCATCGCCCAACTGGCGCTCGACGCGGGCATCCCGAAAGGCGTGTTCAACGTCCTGCCGGGCTTCGGTCACACCGTCGGCAAGGCGCTGGCGCTGCACATGGACGTCGACGTTCTGGCCTTCACCGGCTCGACGGCGATTGCCAAGCAACTGCTGATCTACGCCGGGCAAAGCAACATGAAACGCGTCTGGCTGGAAGCCGGTGGCAAAAGCCCGAACGTGGTGTTTGCCGACGCGCCGGATCTGCGCGCGGCAGCTACAGCTGCGGCCAGTGCGATCGCCTTCAACCAGGGTGAAGTCTGCACCGCCGGTTCGCGTTTGCTGGTGGAACGTTCGATTCGCGAGCAGTTCATCCCGCTGCTGGTGGAAGCGCTGCAAGCCTGGAAACCGGGGCATGCCCTCGATCCGGAAACCACCGTCGGCGCAGTGGTCGATCAGCGCCAACTGGACAACGTGCTGCGCTACATCAGCATCGGCAAAGAGCAGGGCGCCCAACTGATTGCGGGCGGTAATCGCGCCCTTGAAGACACCGGTGGCCTGTACGTGGAACCGGCAATTTTCGACGGCGTGACCAACGCCATGACCATCGCCCGGGAAGAGATCTTCGGCCCGGTGCTGTCGCTGATCACCTTCGACACCGCCGAAGAAGCATTGGCGATTGCCAACGACAGCATCTTCGGTCTGGCCGCCGGGGTCTGGACCAGCAACCTGAGCAAGGCCCACACCTTCGCTCGCGGCTTGCGCGCCGGCAGCGTCTGGGTCAACCAGTACGACGGCGGCGACATGACCGCGCCGTTCGGCGGGTTCAAGCAGTCGGGTAACGGTCGGGACAAATCGCTGCATGCGTTCGATAAATACACCGAACTCAAAGCGACCTGGATCAAGCTCTAACACTTCTACAGCGGCGGTCGCAGGCAAGTGCCCGCGACCGTTCGGGAACTCAATCATGCAAAAAMATGTAAACAGCTACTACGCCGCAACCCGCAACGAGACCATCGATTTTCCGGTGCTCGAAGAACTGGTCGAGTGCGATGTCTGCGTCATCGGCGCGGGCTACACCGGTTTGTCCTCGGCCCTGTTCCTCAGTGAAGCGGGCTACAGCGTCACCGTGCTCGAAGCCGCCAAGGTCGGCTACGGCGCCAGCGGTCGCAACGGCGGTCAACTGGTCAACTCCTACAGCCGCGACGTCGATGTCATCGAAGAGCGTTACGGCGACAAGACTGCCGAAGTGCTGGGCAGCATGATCTTTGAGGGCGCGGACATCATCCGTTCGCGCATCAAGCAGTACGACATCAAGTGCGACTACAAGCCCGGTGGCATTTTCGCGGCGCTGAACAAGAAGCAGCTCAAAGGCCTGGCCGAGCAGAAACGCAGCTGGGAGCGCTACGGCAACAAGAACCTGAGAATGCTCGACGCGGCCGAGATCAAGCACGAAGTGGGTTGCGACAACTACGTCGGCGGCCTGCTGGACATGCAGGGCGGCCACATCCACCCATTGAACCTGGCACTCGGTGAAGCCTCGGCCATCATCGGCCTGGGCGGCAAGATCTACGAGCAATCGGCGGCCRTGGAAATCACCTACGGCGAGCCGATCACCGTGCGCACTGCCAAAGGCGTGGTGCGGGCCAAATACCTGCTGATCGCCGGCAACGCCTACTTGCCTCAGGACCTCGACAACCGCGTCACCCGCAAGAGCATGCCCTGCGGTTCGCAAATCGTCGTCACCGAGCCCTTGTCGGCCAAAGTCGCCAAGAGCCTGATCAGCAACAACTACTGCGTCGAAGACTGCAACTACCTGCTCGACTACTACCGCCTGACTGAC
>NZ_JBFTLU010000559.1:0-2506 GCF_056396605.1 Pseudomonas sp. 05T35 | reverse complement strand
GTGGTGTTCTGTCGGGCCTCATCGCGAGCAGGCTCGCTCCCACAGGTTCGGCGTAATCCCTGTGGGAGCGAGCCTGCTCGCGATGGCCGCGCCTAGGTCTCAAGCCGAATGACGCACCATGTCCACGTGAGGAATCCCTGCTTCCAGGAACTCTTCACTGACCACGGTAAAGCCCAGGCGCTCATAGAACGCCGTGGCCTGCACCTGCGCGCTGAGCATCTGCTGCTTGAGCCCGCGCTTCTCGGCTTCACCGATCACCGCTTGCATCAGCTTGTCGCCGACCTTCAGGCCGCGCCAGTCCTTGAGTACCGACACCCGACCGATGTGACCATCGGGCAGCAGGCGGGCGGTGCCAATCGGAAAGTCGCCTTCGAAGGCGAGGAAATGCACGGCGCTCGCGTCGTCGGCATCCCATTCCAGTTCAGGTGGAACGGATTGCTCGGCGATGAACACCGTTTCACGAATGCGCCGGATCTCGGCGTTGTCCTTTTGCCAGTCTGCGACACGTACGTGAATCTTATTCATCGGCAAATCCCAGGCTACCTTGCTTGACCAGTTCGCACAGCAGGCTGCGGCCGTCTTCATCGCTCAGCCATTGGCCAAGGTTGTCGACGTGCAGCGCATCGGCGGCGCAAATCATTTTCAGCAGTTCGCGCAGTTTGCCCGGCAGATAACGGCTCTGGCCGCTGGCGAACAGCAGCAGGTCGTCGTCGACTTCGGACCAGGCCAGGCGCGCGCTTGGGTTGCGAATCAGCACAGCGCCTTGTTCAAGGCTGCTCAGCAGGTCGTCTTCTTCCAGTTCCGGGCCAACCACCAATTCCGGGTAGCGTGGCTCGGTCATGAACTGGCCGAACCAGGTCAGCAACAGGCGCTCGTCGCTCATGTGCTCGGCCAGCAGGCTTTTCAAGCGGTCGAGCGCATCGTGCTGGATCTGGTGCGGGTCGATCGCTGGCTGTGCGTCGGCATCGGTGTAGCGCTCTTCGTCAGGCAGGAACTGGCTGAGGAAGTCGGTGAAGTGGGTCAGCACTTCGGCGGCGCTTGGGGCGCGGAAACCGACCGAGTAGGTCATGCAGTCATCGACGGCCACACCGCAGTGGGCAAGGCGCGGTGGCAGGTACAGCATGTCGCCCGGTTCCAGGGTCCACTCGTCGGTGGCTTCGAAGTCGGCGAGGATGCGCAGGTCGGCATGTTGCAGCAGCGGACTGTCGGAATCGCACATCTGGCCGATTTTCCAGTTGCGCTTGCCGTGGCCTTGCAGCAGGAACACGTCGTAGTTGTCGAAGTGCGGACCGACACTGCCACCCGGGGCGGCAAAGCTGATCATCACGTCGTCGATGCGCCAGCTCGGCAGGAAGCGGAAGTTTTCCAGCAGCTCGGCGACTTCCGGCACGAACTGGTCGACAGCCTGCACCAGCAGGGTCCACTCGCGCTCTGGCAGCTTGCTGAATTCGTCTTCGGCGAACGGGCCGCGACGCAGTTCCCAAGGGCGCTCGCCGTGTTCGATGACCAGGCGCGATTCGACTTCTTCTTCCAGCGCCAGACCGGCCAGTTCGTCGGCGTCGATCGGGCTTTCGAAGTCAGGGATCGCCTGGCGGATCAACAGCGGTTTTTTCTGCCAGTAGTCGCGCAGGAATTCCCGTGCCGTGATGCCGCCCAGAAGTTGAAGAGGAGTATCAGGATTCATGTGTAACCTATTGAAAAAAAGCACTTTTCAGACGGGAATAAAAACGCCCGGCGCTGCCGGGCGTCTCAAAGGGTCAAGCGGTCGATCAGATGCGTTTGGCTTGTGCCACGGCGTTGCCGATGTAGTTGGCCGGGGTGAGCTTTTTCAGCTCGGCCTTGGCTTCGGCAGGCATGTCCAGTGCATCGATGAAAGTCTGCAACGCTTCAGGGCTGATGCCCTTGCCGCGCGTCAGTTCTTTCAGCTTTTCGTACGGGTTTTCAATGTTGTAGCGACGCATCACGGTCTGGATCGGCTCGGCCAGAACTTCCCAGCACGCGTCCAGGTCTGCAGCAATCTTCTGAACATTGAGCTCTAACTTGCTGATTCCCTTGAGACTTGCTTCGTACGCGATCACGCTGTGGGCGAAGCCGACACCGAGGTTGCGCAGTACGGTGGAGTCGGTCAGGTCGCGCTGCCAGCGGGAGATCGGCAGTTTGCTCGCCAGGTGCTGGAACAGTGCGTTGGCGATGCCCAGGTTGCCTTCGGAGTTTTCGAAGTCGATCGGGTTGACCTTGTGCGGCATGGTCGAGGAACCGATTTCGCCGGCAATGGTGCGCTGCTTGAAGTAGYCCAGGGAGATGTAGCCCCAGATATCGCGATCGAAGTCGATCAGAATGGTGTTGAAGCGCGCGATCGCGTCGAACAGCTCGGCGATGTAGTCGTGCGGTTCGATCTGCGTGGTGTACGGGTTGAAGCCCAGGCCCAGCTCGTCTTCGATGAAGGCGCGGGCGTTGGCTTCCCAGTCGATCTCAGGGTAAGCCGACAGGTGGGCGTTGTAGTTGC
>NZ_JBFTLU010000558.1:0-2513 GCF_056396605.1 Pseudomonas sp. 05T35 | reverse complement strand
GTGCTTGAGTGATTGCCAGAACAATGGCTTTTTGGCGGAGTCGGCGAGGACTGCCGATGCCATCACGCATTGATTTTGCGGATGGCTTGGTTTGTAAATATATACCACTGAGTGGTATGGTGATGGGGAGGGATGTCCATGACGATCAGGCTGTTCAAGACAAGGCGTTTTACCGTCCAGGCAGGCAAAGCCTGGATCGGCGATGACGAGCTCAGGTCAGCGTTCCGCGAGTTGCTTAAAGGGCAGGCAGACAGTCTGGGAGGTGGAGTCTGGAAAAAGCGCTTGAGCGAAAACCGTCACCGTTCGATTGTTTTGGCCAAGGGGGGACGGTACTGGGTTTACCAGTTTCTGTTTGCCAAGAAAGACCAGAGCAACATCAGCCAAACGGAGTTGGCTGCCTTTCGATAGTTGGCCAAAGCCTATGAGAGGTTGAGTGACACACAGGTCCAGCAACTGCTGGATATGAGGGAGTTTGTGGAGGTACATCATGAGTAAGAAGTTCAAGAGTGAAGCCCTTGAGTCGGTTCACGATTCGGCCACTGCATTGTTGTCGATCGGCGCTATCAGCAAGACCACCATGCGCCAGTTCGATGAGACATGCCTGGCACAGGTGCCAGAGGCGATTCCCGCCGAACAGATCAAACAACTGCGCGAGCGTAACAATGTCAGCCAACCGGTGTTCGCCCGCTATTTGAATACCAGTGCTTCTACCGTCAAACAGTGGGAAGCGGGTGACAAGCCCCCCAGCGGGATGGCATTGAAGCTGCTGAGCATCGTGCAGAAGCATGGACTGGAAATACTGGCCTGAGTTGATCGGCAAGTACTGCAAGCCCGGATCGCAGCCCGGTGGCTGCGATCTTTTCAAGACATTCTGTCCCCCGCCTGCAGTCAGGCGTTCTTCTGCTCCATCACCTCGCGATAAAAACGCCATTCCTGCTCCAGCACATGGGCCTGATTATTGGCCTTGCGAAAGCCGTGGCGTTCCTCCGGGTAGTAATGGGCCTGTGCGGGAATGCCCTTGGCCTGCAGGGCCGTGACCATATCGCGGGTCTGTTGTGGCACCACCACAGCGTCGAGTTCGCCTTGAAAGAAGATCACTGGCACGCGGATTTCACTCGCGTGCAGCAGCGGTGTGCGGGCGACGTAGCGCTCGGCATCCTGCTGCGGATCGCCGATCAGCCAGTCCAGATAGTCACCTTCGAATTTGTGGGTGGTGCGGCTCAGGGCAGCCGGGTCGCTGACGCCGTACAAACTGGCGCCCGCGCTGAAGACGTCCCGAAATGCCAGCGCGCAGAGCGTGGTGTAACCGCCGGCACTGCCACCACGAATGAACGCGTGATCGCCGTCGATCAAACCTTTCCCGGCAAGGTAGGCGACCACGGCGCAGGCGTCTTCGACATCCACTTCGCCCCAGCTCAGGTGCAGTGCCTGCCGATAGGCGCGACCGTAACCGCTACTGCCGCGATAGTTAAGGTCGGCAACCGCGAAGCCGCGTTGTGTCCAGTACTGGATTCGCGGATCGAGCATCGGGTAGCACGCCGATGTCGGCCCGCCATGAATAAACACCAGCAGCGGTGGTTTGGCGACATCGGTCATGGCCGGATAAAAGAAACCATGGGCCTCGCCGGCCCCGCTGGGGTAGCGCAGTGTTTGCGGCTGGCTGATATGCTCGGCGGGCTGCGGTGCCACTCCGCCCGCCAGCACCCGGACTTGATGGCTTTTACGGTTGATGGCGATCACCGCGGAAGGGCTGACCGGCGAAGCTGCGATGCAGTAAACAGACTCCTGGTCCAGCGCCAGATTTCGGAAGCGACTGTAATCGCCGGTGAAATCCTCAATGGAATCACCAGAGCGCAGCCCCAGGCGCCCGAAACCCTCCACGGTCCAGTTCGCCAGGTAGTTCTTTTCGCCAAGCGGTAACCAGGTGCAACCGCCAAGTTGCCACGGTGCCGGCGCATGATCGGCGTCACTGCTGGGCAACGGCTGCAAGCCTGATCCGGTTTCGACCCACGGCTGCCAGAATCCTGCGCGATCGGTCAGGCAATACAGGCGGCCGGCATCATCGAAGCGAGGTTGTTGCAAGGACTCTTCAGACGCGTCACCCGCTACGCAGCGCGGCCGGCCGAAAGCGCCGTTGGCATCGCGTTCGGCGACCATCAAGCGTGTCGCGGTCCAGGGTTGATGCGGCCGGCTCCATTCGATCCAGGCCAACCGCCCGGCATCCGGACTCAAGGTCGGCGCTGAGTAGAAGTCTGCGCCTTCGGCCAACAGCTGACGTTTGCCGTCTGCCGGATCAATGGCCACCAGGCGATGCTGATCACCTTGTTCTTCGACGGCGAGTACCTGCCCGCCGGCAAATTGCAGATCGCCGTAACGGCATTCACCCACGGTCAACGCCTGCGGCATTTCACCGGCCAACGATTGCCGATACAACTGCTGATCCGTCTCGTTGACGAAGACCACGCCGTCATCGCTAAGGCAAAACGATCCGCCACCGTATTCATAGACTCGAC
>NZ_JBFTLU010000557.1:0-2519 GCF_056396605.1 Pseudomonas sp. 05T35 | reverse complement strand
GAGCAAAAGCTCGAGCGACTGGGCTCCAACCAGAGCATTCACGTGGACTTGCGGATCATTGCCGCAACCAAACCCGACCTGCTCGATGAAGCCCGAGCCGGGCGTTTTCGCGAAGACCTGGCGTATCGGCTGAATGTCGCGGAGTTGCGCCTGCCGCCGTTGCGCGAGCGGCGTGAGGACATTCCGTTGTTGTTCGAACACTTCGCTCACGCCGCCGCCCAGCGGCTGGGACGCAGCTTCCCGCCTCTGAGCGGCCCGCAGTTGAGTCGGTTGCTGAGCCACGACTGGCCGGGCAATGTGCGCGAACTGGCGAACGTCGCCGAGCGCCAGGTGTTGGGCCTGGGTGAGCCGGAACCGGTCGGCATCGAACCCGGCCAGTCCCTCGCCGCCCAGCAGGAAGCCTTCGAAGCCCACTGCCTGCGCGCCGCGCTKACCCGGCACAAGGGCGATATCAAAGCCGTGCTGGAAGAACTGCAACTGCCGCGCCGGACCTTCAATGAAAAGATGCAGCGGCATGGGCTGAGCCGAGAGATGTTCCTGCGAGAAAGCTGAGTTTTTGTAGTGTCTGTACCTGCCTCATCGCGAGCAGGCTCGCTCCCACAGTGGATCGGCGTATTACACAAAATTTATGTACACCCTGGATCAAGTGTGGGAGCGAGCCTGCTCGCGATGAGGCAGGTACAGACAACGCAAATCAATGAACTGGATAAGCGGCTTTTCGCCTACCACCCAATCTGAATAAGCGGATTTCCGCTCACTCATTCCCGCCACCCCCTCTAAACCGGCCCTCTCCCCCTTGGCACAGCTCCTGCTATAGCCCTCCCAGGCTGCGCTTACGCGCGCTCCACAAAAACAATTAAATGAAGGATCCGTCATGGATAACTCACAAACCCTGCCTCTTGGGTCGGCCGCTGTGCCTGCCAAAGAAAAGACCACGGCCAGCCGCATCAAATCGATCTTCAGCGGCTCTGTCGGCAACATGGTCGAGTGGTACGACTGGTATGTCTACGCCGCCTTCTCGCTGTATTTCGCCAAAGCCTTTTTCCCCAAAGGCGACACCACCGCTCAACTGCTGAACACCGCTGCGATTTTCGCCGTGGGCTTTTTGATGCGCCCGATCGGCGGCTGGCTGATGGGCCTGTATGCCGACCGCGCCGGACGTAAAGCGGCGTTGATGGCGTCGGTGTACCTGATGTGCTTCGGCTCGCTGATCATCGCCTTGAGCCCGGGTTATGAAACTATCGGCGTCGGCGCACCGATTCTGCTGGTATTCGCCCGCTTGCTGCAGGGCCTGTCGGTCGGTGGCGAGTACGGCACCTCGGCCACCTATTTGAGCGAGATGGCGACCAAGGAACGTCGCGGCTTCTTCTCGAGCTTCCAGTACGTCACGCTGATCTCCGGCCAGCTCATCGCCCTCGGCGTGCTGATCGTGCTGCAGCAAACCCTGACCACCGAACAACTGTACGACTGGGGCTGGCGGATTCCGTTTGGCATCGGCGCACTGTGTGCCATCGTCGCGTTGTACCTGCGTCGCGGGATGGAAGAAACCGAGTCATTCGCCAAGAAAGAGAAGTCCAAAGAAAGCGCGATGCGCACCCTGCTGCGTCATCCCAAGGAACTGATGACCGTGGTTGGCCTGACCATGGGCGGCACCCTGGCCTTCTACACCTACACCACCTATATGCAGAAATACCTGGTGAACACGGTCGGCATGAGCATCTCCGACTCCACCACCATTTCGGCGGCCACGCTGTTCCTGTTCATGTGCCTGCAACCGGTCATCGGCGGCCTGTCGGATAAAGTCGGACGGCGGCCAATCCTGATTGCCTTCGGCATTCTCGGCACCCTGTTCACCGTGCCGATCCTCACCACCCTGCACACCATCCAGACCTGGTGGGGCGCGTTCTTCCTGATCATGGCGGCGCTGATCATCGTCAGCGGCTACACCTCGATCAACGCGGTGGTCAAAGCCGAGCTGTTCCCGACTGAAATCCGCGCGCTGGGCGTCGGCCTGCCGTATGCGCTGACCGTGTCGATCTTCGGCGGGACCGCTGAATACATCGCCCTTTGGTTCAAAAGCATCGGCATGGAAACCGGTTATTACTGGTATGTCACGGCCTGCATCGCGGTGTCGTTGCTGGTGTATGTGACTATGAAGGACACCCGCAAACACTCGCGGATCGAAACTGACTGACCATTACATCGAGGCTGGCAGTACTGGCCCCATCGCGAGCAGGCTCGCTCCCACATTAGATCGATGTCAGACATAAAATCTGTGTCTGACTCGGTCAGTGTGGGAGCGAGCCTGCTCGCGATGGCCGCTACTCGGCCCCGAGCCGATCAAGACACCTCGGCAGCCCCACGACTCGCGTACTTGTACTGCACACCACCAATCCCCCCCGCCAAACCCGCGACGAACCGATAACGATCCGTTAATGCCCTGCCGACACTCTGGTTCTGTCGCCGCTTGAATCCATATCGACGTCTCGTGCGTATACACAATGCAGGCCTCGAAGCAG
>NZ_JBFTLU010000556.1:0-4261 GCF_056396605.1 Pseudomonas sp. 05T35 | reverse complement strand
GTTGCTGTCAAGCGGTTATTTTCAGAAGTTTTCAAAGTTTCCTTTGCAACTTCAACCACTTGCGCTTCCGATCTCTCGTTAGCGGGAGGCGAATTCTACAGCGTTACTCGCTGCTGTCAACACCTCTTTTTCTCCGCTTTCGACCGAGACGATCGAACCGYTAAAAGAGCCAAACAACACCGCTCTTTCAACTCCTTCGGRCTTCGATGAACTGAAGCGTAACCACTGCCGAAAACCGCGTAACTCTTTGTTTACCAAGGAGTTTTCCGTTTCGACTGCGCCGGAAGTGGGGCGAATTATAGACGTCCAGAATCTGCCGTCAAGGGTTAATTACGCTTTTGTTGCAGAAGGTGCATTTCTGGTCATTAAACGAGGGATTCGGCGCATTACAGAGGGTGCTCGCAGCATTAATAGCAGTGCGCCTATAGATGCATAGATCACCCACTCCTTTAGATCCRCCCGAACTATCCAAAGCATATGCAGCAATCCAAGGCCAAGAATCACATAGACCAAGCGATGCAACTTTTTCCAACGGACACCCAATCGTCGCTGACTATAACGATTGGATGTAACCGCCAGCGCCAGAAGACCAAGGAATCCCAGACTGCCGACAATAATGTACGGCCGCTTGCTCAGCTCTACCCCCAACTGAGACCAATCAAGACCGAGAATGAAAACCAGATAGCCACTCAAATGCAGAACAACGTAAGCGAAGCACCACAGCCCGAGCTGCCGCCGAATGGCAATCCACCCCGCCCATCCTGTCAGCCTCTGTATAGGCGTCATGCTCAAGGTGACCAATAGCAGGATCAAAGCCCCCAACCCCAGTCGATCCACCAGCACTTTCCCGGGATCCGGCCCCAAGGCAAAACTCCAGGCTTCATACAGCCAGAGTAATGGCCACACCGATGCAACTATAAAGACGCTAATGCGCCACACTGGAAAGCGCATCAGTAATTCTTCCGCAGATCGAGGCCTGTATAGAGAGACGCGACTTCATCTGCGTAGCCATTGAACATCTGTGTCTCACGCACATTAGGCTTGAACAGCCCGCTAGGCAGGCGCCGCTCCCTGGCCTGAGTCCAACGCGGATGATCAACCGTCGGGTTCACGTTCGCGTAAAAGCCATACTCATCGGACGCGATGCTCTGCCAGGTGGTTTTCGGCTGCTCGCTGACCAGACTGATACGTACGATGGATTTGACGCTCTTGAACCCGTATTTCCAAGGCACCACCAAGCGCAACGGAGCGCCGTTCTGGTTGGGCAGCTCACGGCCATACATGCCGACCGCAAGAATCGCCAACGGATTCATCGCCTCATCCAGACGCAGCCCTTCTACATAAGGCCAGTCGATCAAGGCAAAACCAGAGCGCTGCCCCGGCATGGTCTTGGGGTCCTGCAAAGTTTCAAAACGAATGTATTTCGCCTTGGAGGTCGGTTCGACCTGACGGAGCAACGCCGAGATGGGAAAGCCGATCCACGGAATCACCATCGACCACGCTTCCACACAGCGCAGGCGATAGATGCGCTCCTCCAACTGATACGGCTTCATGAAGTCCTCCAGCGCATAACGCCCTGGCTTATTCACCTCACCATCGACAACCACAGACCACGGCTCGGTTTTCAGCGCGCCAGCGTTCTGCGCGGGATCGCCCTTGTCAGTACCGAACTCGTAGAAGTTGTTGTAGTGCGTCGCGTCCTTGAATGGCGTGATCGCCTCATCCTTGAGTACTGCACCGGGCCAGAAGCTGCATAGGCGAGAAAAACCAGCAGCAGAATGCGTGGCGGATCGCTGAAGACCACCGCAAACACCAGCACCACAGCCAGGATCGCCACGAAAGGTACACGCCCCTTCAGGTCCAGCTCTTTGAAGCTGTTGTACTTGATATTGCTGACCATCAGCATCCCGGCGGCGGCAACCATCAGCGCAACCAGGAAGGACATCTTGGAGCCCTGAATCCCGTAATCACTGAATGCCCAGACAATGCCTGCAACTACACCGGCAGCCGCCGGACTGGCCAGACCGATGAAGTAACGTTTATCCGCAGTGCCGACCTGAGTATTGAAGCGCGCCAGACGTAATGCCGCGCCCGCAACATAGATGAAGGCAACCATCCAGCCAACCTTGCCCATATCCCCCAGCGCCCAGCCAAATGCCAGCAATGCCGGYGCGACACCAAAGGCGACCATGTCCGACAGCGAGTCGTACTCGGCACCGAAGGCGCTTTGGGTATTGGTCATGCGCGCTACCCGGCCATCAAGGCCG
Organism: Pseudomonas sp. 05T35; assembly: GCF_056396605.1. Taxonomy (NCBI): domain Bacteria; kingdom Pseudomonadati; phylum Pseudomonadota; class Gammaproteobacteria; order Pseudomonadales; family Pseudomonadaceae; genus Pseudomonas; species Pseudomonas sp. 05T35. The sequence goes on along the minus strand of NZ_JBFTLU010000556.1, from coordinate 1,994 downwards.
TCGAGGACCATGGCGACGAAAATCGCGATCGCCGCAAAAGCAAAGTACTTGCTCGCACTTGCAGCATCACCGGCACTCAAGGCGCTCTGTGCGCTCATCGAGTTGATGATGGAATAGAACCCTGCGAACAGGTTCGCAGTAGTGAACAGATTCGGCAGAAGATAGATACCACGATGCCGGACTTTACGGCCTTCAGCGTCATGCCCTTCTTCGACATGCTCATCGATGGGTAGCAGGCTTTCGGCGTCAGAGGCCTGGTTTGGCTCTTCGGGACGTTCGCTCATGGACATTACCTTGCAACGGTGTGGAAAGTTTCGACAGGTGTCAGCGACAACGGTTCGGCCGCAAACGATGCAGCTTTATACCAGAACCGACCACTCAAACGAAAAAACGCGGCCTAAGCCGCGTTTTCTGTACAAACTCGTGACTTAGTTTTTGGCTTTGTCGACGATTTTGTTGGCACCGATCCACGGCATCATCGAGCGCAGCTGCTCGCCGATGATCTCGATGCCGTGTGCAGCGTTGTTACGACGCTTGGCGGTCATCGAAGGATAGCCGGTAGCACCTTCGCTGATGAACATCTTGGCGTATTCGCCGTCCTGAATACGTTTCAGGGCATTACGCATAGCCTGACGGGATTCAGCGTTGATGACTTCAGGGCCGGTAACGTACTCGCCGTATTCGGCGTTGTTGGAGATCGAGTAGTTCATGTTGGCGATACCGCCTTCGTACATGAGGTCAACGATCAGCTTCAGTTCGTGCAGGCATTCGAAGTAGGCCATTTCTGGCGCGTAGCCAGCTTCAACCAGGGTTTCGAAACCGGCCTTGACCAGTTCAACGGTACCGCCGCACAGAACGGCTTGTTCGCCRAACAGGTCGGTTTCGGTCTCGTCCTTGAAGGTGGTTTCGATGATGCCGGTACGACCACCGCCAACGCCAGCAGCGTAGGACAGTGCAACGTTTTTGGCGTTGCCGGAAGCATCCTGATAGATAGCGATCAGGTCAGGGATACCGCCGCCTTTTACGAACTCGGAACGCACGGTGTGGCCCGGAGCTTTCGGCGCGATCATGATCACGTCGAGGTCAGCGCGCGGCACAACCTGGTTGTAGTGGATCGCGAAGCCGTGGGAGAAGGCCAGGGTGGCGCCTTTCTTGATGTTCGGCTCGATTTCATTCTTGTACAGGGCAGACTGGAACTCGTCCGGGGTCAGGATCATGACCAGGTCGGCTGCAGCAACAGCGGAAGCAACGTCAGTCACTTTCAGGCCGTGTGCTTCGGCTTTGGCAACAGTGGCCGAACCTTTACGCAGGCCGACAGTAACGTCAACGCCGGAGTCTTTCAGGTTGCACGCTTGAGCGTGGCCCTGGGAACCGTAACCGATGATGGCAACTTTCTTGCCCTGGATGATCGACAGGTCGCAGTCTTTATCGTAGAAAACTTTCATGAATTTCCCCTATATATCCAGGCCGTTCAGGCCATTCGCTAATTTGGTTTAGATGCTGAGTACTTTGTCGCCACGGGCAATCCCGGTGACGCCACTGCGTACGGTTTCCAGAATCGAGGCAGTGCCGATCGACTGAATGAAACTGTCGAGCTTATCRCTGGTACCGGTCAATTGAACGGTATACACGCTGGCACTGACATCGACGATCTGCCCACGATAAATATCGGTAGTGCGTTTGATCTCGGCGCGCTGGGCGCCGGTGGCCTTGACCTTGACCAGCATCAGTTCGCGCTCGATATGAGCGCTTTCCGACAGGTCGACCAGCTTGACCACTTCGATCAGCTTGTTCAGGTTCTTGGTGATCTGCTCGATGATTTCATCGTGGCCAACAGTGGTCAGCGTCAGACGCGACAGGGTCGGGTCTTCGGTAGGTGCCACGGTCAGGCTCTCGATGTTGTAGTTGCGCTGCGAGAACAGGCCGACTACACGAGACAGAGCGCCCGGTTCGTTTTCCAGAAGCAAGGAAATAATATGCCGCATGATTACGTA
>NZ_JBFTLU010000555.1:0-2539 GCF_056396605.1 Pseudomonas sp. 05T35 | reverse complement strand
GTACTCGGCATCGCGGGAAAAACGGCTGACCTCAAGCGCCACGCGGTCAACCAATTCAGCGATGACTCTCAGGCGCAGCACCTGGCCATTACCCGAGGCTTCGTCGGCGACGGGGACGCGGGCGATCAGTCGCTGGTCGCTGCTCGATATGTAGCGGCACAGCACGTCGATAGGTGGCAGACCGCTGGCGTCTTCAGGTCCCAGGCCCAGGCGCACGCTCAGTTGTGCACACTTGCCCAGGTCGAGCAGACTCAGCGCCGGGATGGCCAGGCTGCCGTCGTCGATCAGCAGCTCGGCGTTACCGACCGTTTGTTCGTTCAGGGCGTGGCTGTCGCTCAATCGCGTCAGCGTATGGCCGTGTTGTTCCAGCTCCAGCGCCAGCTCATTCAAGGCCTGGCTTTGACCGATGAGCAGAATGTCGAGACGTCTCATGATGTTCTCCTCGGCTAGATCAGGTAGTCGCTCAGGGYGTCTTGCACGCACGGTGAATCGAGCAGCGAACTGCTGCGGAAAAACCGCACGATGTTGGCGACCAGCGGGTGATGGCGATTGATCGGGAAGGCCAGGCCTGCCACTTCGTTCTTGAGTGCGGCCTTGGCGGCATCGCTGATGTGCAGGTGTTCGATCAACCGGAAATCGAACGACTTCTGAATGTCGTTAGTCAGGTAGTGAGCGATGAATACCGGCAGAATCTTCGCGATCAGTTGGCGGTCGTCATCGTTAGCCGAGTGCCAATAGATCCGTACCAGCCGTGACCAGAACCCCGAGTGACGGCCCTCGTCGAGCAAGTGGTCAGCCATCAGGCCCTTGATCGATTGCTTGACCGTGTCGTCCTTGGCGAATGCCGCGACGTCGTTGGTCACGGTGCTTTCCGCAATGGCCACGCAGATCAGCTCCACGGCACTGCGCAGATGTTCCGGTGCCAGCGCCAACGCTGCAGGAATCGCCCGGCTCAGTTCGATTTCACACGGCAGTTCGATCGGCGTGATGCCAGTCATGGCCACGGTCTGCTGCATGAAGTCCATCGCCACCAGCGCGTGGTAATCCTCATCCACCACCACGGTCATGGCGTCATAGCGACAGGCGAACGGGAAGGGCACGGCGAAGCGATTCTTGGCGATGCTGCGGGCGGTCTTGTCGACGATCTCGGTTTCGAAAATCACCACGTCGTTGATGAACTTGTAGAGCGTCTGCACCAGTGCGAAGTCGCGTTGTTCCGGGCATTCGCGAACAAATGTTTCGCTCAGCACCAGCGGTTGCCGGCTCAGGGGATAGATCAGTTTGTCGTCGTTTTCGACCATGCGCCGCGGACGTGTACGGATGGTCGCGCGGTTTTCCCAGGCGTCGGCGAAGGATTGGTAGTCGGCGGCGTTCATGCGCTCACCTCGGCGACTGATTCACGCATGCTCAGGCGCAAGCCGTCCCACAGTGCGATACGGCTTTCCACAGCGGCGATGGCCGCGGCATAGACGTCTTCCTGTCGTTGCGGATCGCCATCGACCAAGCGTGCCAGGAGTGTTTCGGCGGCGGGACCGTGGTCTTCGGAGTCGACTTCGATATGCCGCTGCAGGTAGTAACGAAAGGTCGGCGCCTGTTCGATGCCTATTCCCCAATCGTCGAGAATGCGCTGGAACATCTGCGGAATGACGCTTTCACGGCCATGCAAAAACGCTGCGGCAACGCTGTGCCCCGGCGCATACAGCGCGGTGTGCAAGGTGTGCCGGACGAAGTTCGATGCGGCCGGGTCGACGTCCACGCTTTGCAGGGCGACGTCGTAGCTCACGCCTTCCTTTTGCAGGGCGACGAAGCGTTCCACGGCCGCCGTGCTGGCGCCGATTTCACGCATCGCATCCAGGTACAACTCAAAATGGCTGTAGTGACCGTGATCGAGCCGGTCATCGGATTCCTCGCCAAGGACGATTTCGTTGATCAGGCGCGCTGCTTGAGGATCTTGGGGCGGCAGCCAGGGCAGTTGCACACATGTGAGTTCCTGTTGCAGGCGTTTGGTCAGTGACATGAAGTCCCATACCGCAAATACATGGGTTTCCATAAAGCGTTGAAGTATCGACAGTGAATGAATCTCGGCAAAGATAGGGTGGGCGCTCAGCAGTGCTTTTTTTTGGTCGAGAAGTGCTTTATTGGGTTTCATGAGAGACCTATAAATTGTGAGTTAAGTTGTTCGGTTGGCAGAGGTTTATTAGGAAAGTTCAAACACGGTGCTGCCTGGTTTTTTTAATAGGCGAACAAGTACCTCAAACAAACGTTGATGCAGTTCATTGCGTTGGCGGACCTTGCCAGGCAAKGCGTTGCTTGCGTCTATGGTGCTTGGCGGCCAGATGCCATGGTGAGTCTTACAGACCCCGGGCATTGACCGTGCCGACAAGTACGCAGGAACTTGAAGTTGTCGGCGGAGAAAAACTAATACTTGAAACAAGTAGCGAGCAAGTGTTTTTTATATTATTTGTCAAGTGTGTTTTTTTTGGGCGTGACAAGTTTCTATAAAACTTTTGGATTAAGTTTTATTGGGGTGAAGTTGTTC
>NZ_JBFTLU010000554.1:0-2545 GCF_056396605.1 Pseudomonas sp. 05T35 | reverse complement strand
AGTCGGTACTGACGGTGGTCGGCGGCAAGGTTGTGTACGCCGCCGGCGACTTCGAAAAACTCGGGCCGGCCAGCGTACCGGTACTGCCGGACTGGTCGCCGGTGATGAAAGTCCCCGGCCACTGGCGCCCGAATTCGCCGATGCAGGCTCAGGTCCACCATTGCAGCGGCCCGTGCGCGGTGCATACGCACAGCCATGAAAAGGCGCGCCAGTCGAATGCGCCGGTCAGCGATTTCGCCGGTTTCTGGGGCGCATTCGGCTGTTCCTGCTTCGCCTTCTGATTCCGAAACAAAGCGCCGGTCTTCGTGACCGGCGCTCCCCCGCAACAACCATCCATCGAGGAGTTTCACATGAGCAACGTTCCTTACTCGCGTCTGAACAAAGACGATGCCGTTGTGCTGTTGGTCGACCACCAGACCGGCCTGATCTCGCTGGTGCAGGATTTCAGCCCGAACGAGTTCAAGAACAACGTCCTGGCGCTGGGCGACATCGCCAAGTTCTTCAACCTGCCGACCATCCTCACCACCAGTTTCGACAGCGGCCCGAACGGCCCGATCGTGCCGGAACTCAAAGAGCAATTCCCGGACGCGCCGTTCATTGCCCGCCCTGGTCAGATCAACGCCTGGGACAACGCAGACTTCGTCAAAGCCATCAAGGCCACCGGTCGCAAGCAACTGATCATCGCCGGTGTAGTGACTGACGTGTGCGTGGCGTTCCCGACCCTGTCGGCGCTTGCTGAAGGTTTTGAAGTGTTTGTGGTCACCGATGCTTCCGGCACCTTCAACACCACCGTGCAACAAGCGGCGTGGGCGCGGATGTCGGCCGCCGGTGCGCATCTGATGAACTGGTTCGCGGTGGCCTGCGAGCTGCAAGTCGACTGGCGCAATGACATGGAAGGTTTGGCGAATCTGCTGTCGCAGCGTCTGCCGAACTATCGCAATCTGATCAATAGCTACACCAAGTTCACAGCCAAGTAATCCGCTGAAAAAAATGCCCGCCGATGTGCGGGCATTTTTCTGCTCAACGTTTTTGCAACCACCCCAGAAATCCAGCTTTCCTGACCGGCACAGGCTTGGCCATCAACGCCAACCGACTGTTCTGTTGCCGTACTGCCTGCAACTTGTTCAACGCCTGGCCCACTTCGTTGCGCTGCTCCATACACTGGCGGGTCAGGTTCTTGTCGAGGCGGTAGATGATGGAGGAAGTCAGCGCGGTGAACGTCGCCTGGGACGGCGTATCGGCAAGGATGCTCTGTTCGCCCATGACTTCGCTCGGCCCCATGCGACCTGCCTCGGCCAGGCCATTGCCGTCGGACACGCTGGCGCTGACGACACCGGTGGCAATCACAAACAGGCTGTCCGGCACTTCGCCCAGATCCAGCACCACCTGGCCGGCGGTGTACTGCTGCGGCACCATCGATTCGGCGAGGCGGTCACGTTCCTCATGGCTGAGCGAGCGGAAAATCTTCACTTCATCGAGCAGCGCGCGGGCGCGGCTCGAGGGCTCGATCACACCGTCCGGATGCCGCGAGATGCCAGCCGCTTCAAGGTGCCGATGGGCGAGGTCGAACAGTTGATTGCGCACGTCGCCTTTCTTGCCCAGTTCGGCAATGAAACCGCTGGCCACGTATTCGGACATTTCTTCACCCGCCTCTTTGAGCAGCGCTTTCGGCGCCGGATCGAGCAACAGACTGCTGCTGCCTTGCAGAGTCCGCTCGAGGGCATCGAGCACCCGGCGCGGACGGACGTGGTTCGGCAGCTTGATGCTGATCGACACGCCGTGCAGGTTGGTCGGGCGGCTGAGGTTGACGATCTTGGCCTTGGCCGCCACCGAGTTCGGCACCACGGCCAGGGTGCCAGCGCTGGTCAGCAGATGGGTGGCGCGCCAGTCGATATCGAGCACCTTGCCTTCGACGCCGTCGATCATCACGAAATCGTCCACCTGATAGGGCTTGGTGGTATTGAGCACGATGCCGGAGAACACGTCGCTCAATGTACTCTGCAACGCCAGACCGACCACGATGGCAACCACCCCGGAGGTCGCGAGCAGGCCTTTGACCGGCAGCTCCAGCACATACCCGGCGGCAGCGACAATGGAGGCCAGGAACACCAGTGCACCGATCACGTCCTGCAACAACCGACCGCTGTGACCGATGCGGCGCATCAGGGCCAGACCGATCACTTCGGTCAGCACCCGCGCGGCGTACAGCCACCAGAGAATCCCCAGTGCCGTGGCGCCCAGTTGCGCAACAGGGTCATCGGCGAACAACGGCGCCTGCAACGGACTGACGCCGGCGTTGATGACCAGCGCACTGAACGCCAGAAACAACGCCAGACGCACGCCGACCCGCAAGGCGCGGTGCTTGAACGGGGCGAGGTGCCAGAGCAGTGTGTCGAGCACCAGAAGCAGGGCGCTCCAGGACAGCAGGTGGGCAAACATGAAAGTCATGGAATAGCTCCGCCGGAAAAGAGAGAGTGGCCCGCACCGGATGGTGTGGGAGCGAGCCTGCTCGCGATGGGGGTCTATCAGTCAACAGTGCAGCGGC
>NZ_JBFTLU010000553.1:0-2555 GCF_056396605.1 Pseudomonas sp. 05T35 | reverse complement strand
GTATCAAGCACAAGCACGCTTTCAAGAGCCACATCCTGACCAAAATGTCGACCAAGCGTAAGCGTCAACTGCGCGGTAGCAGCTTGCTGCATCCGTCTGACGTGGCAAAAGTCGAGCGCATGCTGCGCCTTCGTTAATTTTTGGTTAAGAATAGAGGAAGTAACTCATGGCTCGTGTAAAGCGTGGCGTCATTGCCCGTAAACGTCACAAAAAAATTCTGAAACTTGCTAAAGGCTACTACGGCGCTCGCTCGCGCGTATTCCGTGTTGCCAAGCAAGCGGTAATCAAGGCAGGCCAATACGCCTACCGTGACCGTCGTCAGAAAAAACGTCAGTTCCGCGCTCTGTGGATCGCTCGTATCAACGCTGGTGCACGTATCAACGGTCTGTCCTACAGCCGTTTCATCGCCGGCCTGAAAAAAGCGTCCATCGAGATCGACCGTAAGGTTCTGGCTGATCTGGCAGTGAACGAAAAAGCGGCGTTTGCTGCGATTGTCGAGAAAGCTAAAGCCACCTTGGCTTAAGTACCCCCGACAGTCACCCGGGCTCACCTCTGTGGGCTCAGGTGTTAAACGTCATAAATAGGGGAAGAGCCTTCAAGCTCTTCCCCTATTTTGTATCTGGAGTCTGTACATGGAAAACCTGGATGCGCTGGTCTCTCAAGCACTAGAGGCTGTGCAAAGCGCTGAAGATATCAATGCCCTGGAGCAAATCCGGGTTCACTACCTTGGCAAAAAGGGTGAATTGACTCAGGTGATGAAGACCCTGGGGAATTTGCCGGCAGAAGAGCGTCCGCAAGTCGGCGCCCTGATCAACGTTGCCAAGGAGCGTGTCACAGAAGTTCTCAATGCGCGCAAGGCACTGTTTGAAGAGGCCGACCTGGCCGCCAAGCTGTCCGCCGAGTCCATTGATGTGACCTTGCCTGGCCGTGGTCAGACCTCCGGTGGTCTGCATCCGGTTACTCGCACTCTGGAACGTATTGAACAGTTCTTCACCCATATCGGCTACGGCATTGCCGAAGGCCCTGAGGTCGAAGACGACTATCACAACTTCGAGGCGCTCAACATCCCAGGCCATCACCCGGCCCGGTCGATGCATGACACCTTCTATTTCAATGCAAACATGTTGCTGCGCACCCATACCTCGCCGGTACAGGTCCGCACCATGGAATCGAAACAGCCGCCGATCCGCATCGTCTGCCCAGGCCGTGTGTACCGCAGCGACTCCGATATCACCCACTCGCCGATGTTCCACCAGGTCGAAGGCCTGCTGGTCGACCGCGACATCAACTTCGCCGACCTGAAAGGGACTATCGAAGAGTTCCTGCGCGTGTTCTTCGAAAAAGAACTGGCAGTGCGTTTCCGTCCTTCGTATTTCCCGTTCACCGAGCCGTCCGCCGAAGTCGACATGGAATGCGTGATGTGCAGCGGTAAAGGCTGCCGCGTCTGCAAGCAGACAGGCTGGCTGGAAGTGATGGGCTGCGGCATGGTTCACCCGAACGTGCTGCGCATGTCCGGGATCGACCCGGAAGAGTTTTCGGGCTTTGCCTTCGGCATGGGCGTTGAGCGTCTGGCCATGCTGCGTTACGGCGTGAACGACTTGCGTCTGTTCTTCGACAACGACTTGCGGTTCCTCGCGCAATTTCGCTAGTCGTAACGAATTCTTAGGAGAGCAGGATGAAATTCAGTGAACAATGGCTGCGCGGCTGGGTAAGCCCGCAGGTAAGTCGCGACGAGCTGGTTGCTCGTCTGTCGATGGCCGGTCTTGAGGTCGATAGCGTTACGCCGGCCGCCGGTGAATTCAGTGGCGTGGTGGTGGGCGAGGTGCTGAGCACCGAGCAGCATCCCGACGCCGACAAGCTGCGTGTTTGCCAGGTCAGCAATGGTGCGGAGACCTTCCAGGTAGTTTGCGGTGCGCCAAACGTGCGCCCGGGCCTGAAGATCCCGTTCGCCATGATTGGTGCCGAACTGCCAGGCGACTTCAAAATCAAGAAAGCCAAGCTGCGTGGCGTTGAGTCCAACGGCATGCTGTGCTCGCAAGCCGAACTGCAAATCGGTGAAGGCAACGATGGCCTGATGGAATTGCCGGCCGATGCGCCGGTCGGTCAGGATATTCGTGAATACCTGAGCCTGGACGACGCCAGCATCGAGGTCGACCTGACCCCGAACCGCGGCGACTGCCTGTCCCTGGCCGGTCTGGCCCGTGAAGTCGGTGCGCTCTATGCTGCCGAAGTCACGCGCCCGGTCGTCGCCAGTGTTCCAGCCGCGCACGATGAAGTGCGTTCGATTGAGGTTCTGGCGCCTGCTGCTTGCCCGCGTTACCTGGGTCGTGTGATCCGTAACGTCGACCTGTCCAAGCCTACGCCACTTTGGATGGTAGAGCGTCTGCGTCGCGCTGACGTGCGTAGCATCGATGCTGCCGTCGACATCACCAACTACGTGATGCTGGAACTGGGTCAACCGCTGCACGCTTTCGATCTCGCCGAAATCAATGGTGGCATCCGCGTGCGCATGGCCGAAGAAGGCGAGAAGCTGGTGCTGCTCGACGGTCAGGAAG
>NZ_JBFTLU010000552.1:0-2561 GCF_056396605.1 Pseudomonas sp. 05T35 | reverse complement strand
CATCGACCAGTAGCCGATCAACTCGACGAAACGGTAGAGTTTTGAACGCTCTTTGCGGGCCCAGAGGCTGCCGCGTTGTACCGTGATCAGCAGCAGCGAGAGGGCCACGAACTTGATGCCTGGCACCGCAATACTGGCGATGAAAATGATCAGCGCAATGTCCCAGGCACCATGCTCCCAGAACTCCAGCACGCCGCCGATGATGGTGCTTTCAGAGTCACTGCCCAACATGCTGGTGTTCATGACCGGCAACAGATTGGCCGGGATGTAAAACACCATTGAGGCCAGCAGGTAGGCCCAGGTTCGGGTCAATGAGTTGGCTTTGCGGGCATGCAAGGGGGCGCCACAGCGCTCGCACTCGTGTGGGTGGTCGGTCATGTCACAGGCATTGCCGCAGCTGTGGCACAGGCAAAGGTTGAGATCGCGGGCTTCAGGTGCTGTGTTCATAGGGTGTCCCACAGGTCGCGAACATCGCGGCCGGCAATCCGGATCAGCAGCAAGCTAAGCACCGAGAGGGCAAACAGGCCGATGCCTGGTAGCACATCAAGCAGACCTGCAAGTTTGAACACCGAGACCAGCGCCCCCAGCAGACAAACCTCAAGCATGCTCCAGGGCCTTAGCGTTTCCAGCCAGCGCATGCACAGCTTGAAGGCCGGTGAGCGCTTGGTCGCGAGGGCGAAACTCAGCACCCAGACCAGCAACAGCAGTTGAATGATCGGCGCGATGATCATGGCGATGGCCGCCACCATGGCCATGAAGGTGATCGGCCCCTGGCTGAGCGCCAGCACCGAGTCCCATAAGGTGGCGCTATTTTGCAGGCCTTTGAGGCTGATGCTCATCACCGGATAGAAGTTGGCGAAAATCCACAGCACGGCGGCCGTCAGGCTCAAGGCCAGGCGTTGCTCCACTGACAATCCGTTGTAGCGCTGGAGTACCCCGCCACAGCGCGTGCACAAGGCGGTTTGATGTTTGGCGAGCGCCACTTTTTCATACACGCAATCGCAATGTTCACAGATGATCAAATGATCAGTCCTGGTCATGGTTCGCGCTCAGGGGAAGTCGGAAGCTACAGGCCGTTAAATGAATATAGAAGTCCCTCGCGATAGAGCAAATCCAAAGTGCGAGGCTTGAGACAATACGGGAGGGCAAGCGCTGGTAGCTTGTGGCTTTCGTCACCAACAACTGCGAGTTCTTGAGGATCAAGAGCGCGCAGTCAGTGGTTCGGGTTGATGGGCGAGAGACGTTATTCGCCGCGGATGTACTGCTCCAGTTGCTGGATCAGCTCGGCCTGCTCGGCAATGGCTTCCTTGACGAGGTCGCCGATGGACAGCAAACCCAGCAGTTGACCGTTTTCCACCACCGGCAAATGACGCAGGTGCTTGTCGGTCATGATATTCATGCAGGTTTGCACGGATTGATGGGAGTCCACCGTGATCACTGGCGAGTTCATGATGTCGCTGACGGGCGTACCGACCGAAGAGCGACCTTTGAGCACCAGTTTGCGCGCATAGTCGCGTTCACTGATCACGCCAACGATTCGACCGTCTTTGAGTACCGGCAATGCACCGACGTTTTTTGCGGCCATGACCATCAGGGCTTCGAGCACCATCTGATGCGAGTTGATGGTATGAACCTGCTGGTTCTGTTCGGCCTTTAACTTGAGCAGTTGCGCGACGGTCTTCATGAGGGCCTCTCCGGTGTTGTATTTATCAGGCGTCGCCAAGCGCGTTGACGCTTATACAGAATCATAGACGCAGGCCAACAGAACAAGAGGGCAAAGCGGCACTCAGGGGTTCTAAAACGTCATCGAGGGCGTTTGCGCTATCAGCAGTGCGGTTTCGCTGTTGGCAGTCGCTGATAGCCCGGGCGGGCTATCAGCGTCGTGGCACGCTCGCTTAGCAGTAGCGATCGATCACGCATACACCGGACTGGCCCTGTGCACTCTTCCACGCCTGATTCAGCGTCTCGAGAACACGCCCGACAAAGTCTTTGTCGGCGGCAGCTTTCTTGCCAACATAACCCTGGCCGCGACGGTACATCTTCAATCGGGCACGCAAGTCATGCTTGTTTTTTTCGAACTCATCTTCATGAGCGTGGGGCGACAGGCAGTCGATATGCACCTGGCCAGACTCGGCAATCCACAGGATATGGCTGTCATGGCTGTCTTTGTGTGCTGCGAACATCCGAGCCAGTTCATCAATAGTCGGTTGATTGTTCAGATTCATTTGTAAGCCCCTTGACCAGTGTTTGATCTGTCTAGTTGGTTCGCTGATTCACTTCTCTGCATCGGTAAGTTGATATCTGGTACCGAAACCAGGGCGACAGTGGGTGTCTGCCGAATATCGGCAGGGCCTTGAGCAGGATGCATGTAGTCTTGCCGAGAAACTGCTACGCACGTGCGGCACAGCGGGGGAGAAACAGCGATTACCTGGACGTTGCTACCGACATTATTCAGCTCGGCCACAAGCATCTTGAGGATTGATCGCCAGCGTTTCCCGTCCTTGTACTGGACACTCATGCTGGGTCAGCTTCATCAATCTGCCTTGTGGGCAGTACACATC
>NZ_JBFTLU010000551.1:0-2578 GCF_056396605.1 Pseudomonas sp. 05T35 | reverse complement strand
CATGGTGCAGCGCCGTAAGCTTCTTGCTCAACTGACCGTCACTGCGCTCCGCCGCCTGCAGCACCTGGATGCGCCCTTCTTGCAGCTCCAGGCTGACCGGCACACCCGCGACATGCTTTTTCTCCAGTTCATGACAGAAGCTGGCGAACTGGTCGATCCAGGCTTCGATGCAGAACCGATACCTTCCCGGCGTTGCGACGCTGAACTGACCTTTCCAGGTGTTATTGCCCAGATCGGTCATGACTTCACTCTGCCAGGTCGAGTCGGCCTCGGTACGCCAACGCACGCGCACCGCAAGCACGTCGTGACCGTCAGCAAAAACTTTACTGGTCACCGTCACGGCCTGCCGTTCGATAGCCTTGGCCGCGAACTGGCCGCCATCGATCACCGGCATGGTGTTTTCGATAATAATCCGCGGCAGCAGCAAAGCCTGCGACAGTGGCAGTTGCGGGTTGTACTGCAGCTCCGTCGGTTTTTCAGTCGTCATCGAGCCTGGCCCCTTACGCCCCGTGGACGCTCCTGTGCTTGATCGTGTGCTGCTTGCATGACGCTACTTAGGTTCCGAGCGCCGGGCCTTGCTAAAAGTTCAGATCCTTTCACTTTAGCCACGCTCCATGACCACTAATCGGTTACACAGAACGATGAGCAAGACCTGTGCCCTAACCTTTAGATCCCGCAGAAAAGGGTGACCCCCATGACCATGCGAATCGAAAACCAGGTCTGCTTCTTCATTACCGGGAACGGCGAAGAGATTCGCCTTGCTGGCGATGTCACCATCATCACCGACGCGGACAAAGCCATGTCGGCGGTGGACCTCGATGGCCAGCGCTTCTACATCACCGAAGCAGAAGCCGACGCATTAACCGTAGCAGGTGCCACCGATGGTCGCCGGCACCTGATGGTCACCAGCAGTGATTCGGTGATTTGACTGACGCAGATCAGAGACCGCCGCAAACGCCTGTGACAGGCGCTGTCGCCGCGCCTGCCGGGGTGCATCAAGTTGTCGCAGGAGCGGATCAAGGACTCATCTGATCCGCTTTTTAATCCAATACCTGAGTCTGTTATGCAAACAGTTCGGTGGTCATAGTTCATCTGCCTGATGGAGGCTGATGAGCGAAAGACCATGAGCGATAGAATCCCCGTCCGATTAGTAGAGACCTTCGAGCCTTCGCGTCCAAAGATGAAGGCCAAATCCAGCGACAACCAGATTCACACCCGCAGCTTCACCGGCTTATTCCGCACCTTGCGCCTGAGCGGTGCGGGGTTTCTGTTCCTGGCGTTTTTCGGCACGGTGTGGCTGAACTGGGGCGGCCGGCAGGCGGTGCTCTGGGACTTGTCGGAAAGCAAATTCCACATCTTCGGCGCGACCTTCTGGCCGCAGGATTTCATCCTGCTCTCGGCGCTGCTGATCATCTGCGCCTTCGGCCTGTTCGCGATCACCGTGTTCGCCGGACGAGTGTGGTGTGGCTATACCTGCCCCCAGAGTTCCTTCACCTGGCTGTTCATGTGGTGCGAAAAAGTCACCGAGGGTGAGCGCAATCAGCGGATCAAGCTGCAAGCCGCCCCCTGGGGCCCGAACAAACTGCTGCGTCGTTCGGCCAAACACACGATGTGGCTGGCCATCAGTGTGCTGACGGGGCTGACGTTTGTCGGCTACTTCACGCCGATCCGTCCGCTGGCCAACGAGCTGCTGACCCTGAAAATGGGTGGCGTCAGTCTGTTCTGGGTGCTGTTCTTCACCGGCGCGACCTACATCAACGCCGGTTGGCTGCGTGAAGCGGTGTGCATGCACATGTGTCCGTATGCACGGTTCCAGAGCGTGATGTTCGACAAAGACACCCTGACCATTTCCTACGACGCTGCCCGTGGCGAAAGCCGTGGCCCGCGCAAACGCGAGGTGAAGCCTGCCGACGTGGGTCTGGGCGATTGCATCGACTGTCACCTGTGCGTGCAGGTCTGCCCGACCGGCATCGACATTCGCGACGGCTTGCAGATGGAGTGCATTGGCTGCGCGGCGTGTATCGATGCCTGCGATTCGATCATGGACAAAATGGGTTATGCCCGTGGCCTGATCAGCTACACCTCCGAGCATCARTTGCAGGGTGGCAAGACGCACCTGCTCAGGCCTCGGTTGATCGGCTACACCGCAGTGCTGGTGGTAATGATTGGTGCACTGACGCTGGCGCTGATGGAAAGATCGATGGTATCGCTGGACGTCAGCAAGGACCGTGGCCTGTTTCGCGAAAACAGCCAGGGCCAGATTGAAAACATCTACAGCCTCAAAGTCATCAATAAAACCCAGCAGCGACAGGACTATCGCTTGTCCCTGGTGGACGGCGACGGCTTCCAGTTGCAGGGCAAGACCGAGTTGAGCCTGGCGCCGGGAGAAATTGTCGATGTGCCTGTTTCAGTGGCCATGACCACCGACAAGCCCAGCAGCAGCTCGCAGACGATCAGCTTCAAGATCACTGACAGCGATGAGCCACAGATCAACAGCGTGGCCAAGAGCCGGTTTGTTGCGCCGATGAACCGTTGATCCCTTACACTGCGGTGCTGCCATTCGCGAGCAGGCTCGCTC
>NZ_JBFTLU010000550.1:0-2589 GCF_056396605.1 Pseudomonas sp. 05T35 | reverse complement strand
GGGTATTCGCGGCTGCGGCGTATCGATGCCCTTCAAGGAAGCCTGCATCCCACTGGTCGATGAACTGGACGCGTCGGCGCAAGCCATTGCCTCGATCAATACCATCGTTAACACCAACGGTCACCTCAAGGCTTACAACACCGATTACATCGCTATCGAGCAACTGTTGAAAACCCATGCCGTGCCGCAGGATTCGACGTTCGCCTTGCGCGGCAGCGGCGGGATGGCCAAGGCGGTGGCCAGTGCCTTGCGCGACGGTGGCTATCAAAACGGCCTGATCGTGGCGCGTAACGAAAGCGCGGGGCGCGCCTTGGCCGACTCGCTGGGTTATCGCTGGCAAGCAGAACTGGGCAGCGAGCGTCCGCGGATGTTGGTCAATGTCACGCCGATTGGCATGACCGGAGGCGCAGAGGCCGATCAACTGGCTTTTGACGCTGACGCCATCGATTACGCAGAAACTGTCTTCGATGTGGTGGCGATTCCCTCGGAAACACCACTGATCGTGCGCGCTCGTGCCGCAGGAAAGCGGGTCATCACCGGGCTTGAAGTCATCGCCATTCAAGCGCTTGAGCAGTTTGTGCTGTACACCGGCGTGCGTCCCAGCGATGAGCAGTTCCACAAGGCCGTGGCGTTCGCCCGCAGCTGATAAGGCGCTGCGGGGCAGGGGGTAGGGTTACTCGAGGCGTGCCAGGCGTTCTTCGAGTGCTGCAATCCGCGCTTCGAGTTCTTCGATGCGCTCCACCGACACGCCGTTACTGGCGCCACGCTCCACCGGGTTCTGGCGGGCGGCGAGGATCGCGTCGATATCCGCCGGGTCGCCCAGTGCGTGCATGTAGCGGTCTTCGCGTTGGCCCGACTGGCGCGGCAGCAACATCGCGAGACCACGGGCAATCAAGCGTTCCAGTTGATGGACAACCTGTTCGGCATCTTCGAAATCATGCATGCGGCCGCTGCGTGTCAGCAGTTCGTTGACCGTCTGCGGACCGCGCAGGAACAGCAAGCCGGTCAGAATAACCTGGGCCGGCACCAGCTCCAGCGCCTTGTCGAGTCGATGCTCCCAGCGATCGGCGCGGCTGCCCATGACCAGCCTGGTGAAGCCTCGACCTTCCAGGGCGCGCAAACTTTGCCCGACCTGGCCCTGGCTGAGGTTCATCACCGGTTCCCGGCTGGTTTTCTGGTTACAGGCGATGACCAGCGCGTTAAGGGTCAGTGGATAGGTCTCCGGGCTGGTCGCCTGTTTCTCGATCAACGAGCCGAGAATGCGCAGCTCCGTGCTGCTCAGCTGCAGTGCATCGGTGGACGTCTCTGGCTCTGCGCTCATGCTTTCCGGGCCCTTGCTAACCGTATCTTCCATTGTTGACTCCCTAATTTAGCAACAGACCCTTGTTTGCGGGTCAGATCGCTCTCCTTTCACGTCGTTCTGTTTGACGCAGAACCTCGTCGGAGGAGGCGAGTGCGGCAATCTTAGCGCACTGTTGCTCAATCTTCTGGCGCAGACACGGTTCTTCTCGCCGTCGGCATCGCTAGCGTAGAGCGTGCTGTTTGCCTCACTCAGCAAGTTCTTCGGGCGACACGATCCAGACACTGCAGGGCATTTTGTATAACAGGCTTTCTGTCGTGCTGCCGACCAGCCGGCCTATCCCGCGATGGCTGATCCGGCCCATGACAATAACATCGACCTGATTGACGTCGGCATAGTTGACCAGGACCTTGCCCGGGTTGCCCATGATCATGTGACGCTGTTCCGGCGGGATGCCGTTGCGCTCGGCCAGTTCGTTGAATGCCTCCCCCTGAGCGTCGAACAGGGTCTTGGCTTTGCCTGAAGAGAAGAAGGTCGACACGTTGTTGAAGTCGAATTCATCGGCACTGATGGAGGAAAGGTCATAGGCATAGACGACGTCGACCTCGGCATTGCAGGCACTCGCCAGTTTGACCGCTTCGTGGAGTATCCGGTCGTTCAAGCCTTGGTACTGTTTATCGCGATGGAAGGGATCGACCGCTGCCACAACCTTGCGAGGCAAGGCATGAATGGCGTTACTGACAAAATGTAGCGGCACTGGACACTCGCGCAGCAAATGCACATCGAGCGGTGTGAACATCAGCCGCGAGAGCAGTGATTCATGTTGCAGCGCTTTGATCAGCAACTCGATCGGCTGTTCTTTGAGGTGGATCAGAATTTCCTGGAGCGGGCGTTCGACCCAGGTCACCTCGGTGGTGACTTCCAGGCCAATCTTGCGCAGAGGCCTGGCCTGCTCCTCCAGCCACAGGCGGTGACGTTCGATATAACCCAGGCGCATCTCTTCGCGGGCCTGGTCGTTGACCAGGCTGGCGGTCGCCAAACCTTCCAGATAGTCGAAAGCCACGATGTGCAGCGCCGCACCTTCGGCCTTGGCCAGTGCGGCGGCCCTGTCGAAGGCCGGGCTGTGCTGCATCAGCGGCGAGACGATCAGCATGAAACGTGATTGATCAGACATGACAAACCTCTCCTGGGTAGACACAAAGTCGGCGGCTGTACGGTTGGCACGATGAGTTGTCAGCTCCTGAAACCATGGCCTGATCGTGTCGCTGGCCAGTTGCCCGAGCTTGATC
>NZ_JBFTLU010000549.1:0-4499 GCF_056396605.1 Pseudomonas sp. 05T35 | reverse complement strand
CTTTCAAGCGTGTTGACTATATTTAGATACGTTCTATCTTTATGACTTCCCGTTGGATTCATGAACTCGCATTTTGAAAAAATACGATTTCCATTATTAGCCAATCTTTCGATTTCCAGGAGGGGGGTATTGCCGATATCACTCAGTTTCATTACCAGTCCTTTTGGTAGCAAGCATTGCGCTTGACGGGTGCCGAAGCTATCAGGTTTTTTTTTAGGAATAAATAGCGCTACTGATTATTTTCAGCATTTGTCCATCGCGCCTTCATCGCAGTGGAATTCTAATTGTCCATGCTCGAACGGAAAAACATTGTGGGAAAATCACCCGGCAGGAAGAACGAATACGTGAAGCCATAAATGCTGTTACTCGCGCCAGATCAAACAGATGCCGACGCGATACCTGCTCTGCATATTTGAAAAACACCTTCTGCGAATATTTGAAAAACCCATTAAATATCAGCTAGTTAAGCCTCTGCGACGAAAATATTTATTTCGCTACTG
Organism: Pseudomonas sp. 05T35; assembly: GCF_056396605.1. Lineage (NCBI taxonomy): Bacteria > Pseudomonadati > Pseudomonadota > Gammaproteobacteria > Pseudomonadales > Pseudomonadaceae > Pseudomonas > Pseudomonas sp. 05T35. The sequence continues at coordinate 3,999 of NZ_JBFTLU010000549.1, read as the reverse complement.
CAGCGTGCCAATCCCCTCAACCTCGATCCCGCGGTATCAGGCTCTGCAACTGCTGCGCCAGAAAATTCGCGTCGAAAGCAAAGGTGTCCGGGTCTTTCAGGCCGTTGGTCTTGCGCCACTGCCAGTCAGTCGAAGGCGGCTGACACACCAGCGACACACTGCCGTAACGCGCGGCGGTCAAACCCATGACTGCCAGCGAAATCAGCCCACCGGTACCCATCACTTCGGGCACGATTTCCACCGGTTTGCCGGCAATCAGAATGCTCAGTTTTTCGGTCTTGAAGGTCGAGCTCTCAACCGGCACATTCGCCCCGAACGCCACATAGGCTTCGCGGCTCACCTCCAGCAAATGCGGGGCCTTGACCGGTTCCAGCCACTGTTCGATCTGCCCGAACAACTCGCCAATACGCGTCGCCCACACCGCCGATTGGCTTTCAAACAGCTGCTTCTTGTGCGCTTCGCTTTCTGCGTAGTGGCGAAGCATCTCACCCAATTGCTGTACGTTGTCCATTGCTGTGTTCCTTTGGCTGAAGCAGTACTGCGGACTTTGAGCATGGCAGATGCACGCTGCCGGCGTACGACTAAAAGCGTGAGCGGTATTGGCTGGGCGTCATCCCCAGCAATTTGCGAAAGGCACTGCCCATGTGCGACTGGTGGGCGAACCCACTGTCCTGAGCGATTACAGCCAATGGCAGCGAGCTGCGCTCGATCAGCCGCCGCGCTGCCTGCACCCGGACTTCGACCAGGTAGGCGTGAGGCGTGAGGATCGAGCAGCAAACGCCGGGCTTCGCGCCCCAGTGTCAACGCCTGAGCATGGCCGCCAGACTGAACCCGATGAGTGAACAGGGAGCTCGGCTCATCAGCCAACGGTTCGCTCCAGCGCGCCAACAGGTATTCGCCTCCCGCTGCCGATTCGGAAAACACTTCAACGCCTGCCAGGGTGTAGGCCAGCACGCCGGGCCAGGTGTCAAAATCCACCCGACGATCCGAATCGATAGCGTGTACACCCTGCTGACGCTCCAGCGTCACACCGAGGGTTTGCCCGGTTGCCGGATCACGAGCATTGTAGGGCGCACGCGGCAGGAGTTGCAGGCCGAGCTTGCCGCCCAGCAGTTTCTGACTCAGTGGGTCTGGCATGTGAAATTTCCTGATAGATCGAGCCAATGCACCACGGGAAACTCGCTTGTACAGAAGTCAGCCATCACTGGAGCACACCATGCGCACCATTGGTCTTAACAGATTCAGACGGCGATTACCGTGCCGTTTCTACACATTGCCGACCCGGCAGGCCAGGCTGCCCTGGATGCCGGGGCGATGACCGTTGGCTTGCTCGGCACGGCCTTCACCATGGAACAGGACTTCCTTAAGGATCGGCTCAGGGCCAAGGGTTTGACCGTACTGGTCCCGGATGCCGCCGAACGGCAGGCCGTGCACCGGGTCATCTACGACGAACTCTGTGTCGGGGTGATCAGCGACGCCTCACGCAAGATTTACCAGCAGGTCATTGGCGGGCTGACAGCGCGCGGCGCCCAGGCAATCATCCTCGGCTGCACGGAAATCAGCCTGCTGATCAAACCCGAACACAGCGAGCTGCCACTGCTCGACACCACCGGGCTGCATGCGCAAGCAGCGGTGGCGTTCGCCCTGGGCGACTGACTCAGCCAGCCTTGAGCAGACGGCGCAAGCGCACCATGCTCAGGGCATCCACCAGCGCGCCATCGCGTACTGCATACTCGCGAAACAAGCCTTCGGTATCGAAACCAAACTTGCGGTACAGCCCGATCGCCGCTTCGTTATCCGCATACACCGACATGGTGATTCCTCCTTGAAAGCGGCATGGCCATCGAGTCTAAACGGATCATCACCCGGGTGACGACAGCAACAGTGCGACGAGGCGCGAATAGGGATGCGCTGCAACTTCTTCCCGACACCGCAATAAATTGGGTATCTCACGCAAGACCATTTCCGATACCTACGCGCAGTTGACCTACGAGAACTTCCTCACCGGAAGGATCGGCAAAGGCACCTACGTCAATGCCCGCCCCTCGGCAATCGTCCGCAAACAGAGCCACTCTGAACTCGCGAGCGCCGACACCCTCGAGCGTTGGCGCAACATGCCGTCGTTCCTGCGCCACCCCACCCTGGAAGGTTCGCTGCGTTACGAGTTCATTGGCGGCGCCACCAGCAAGAGCCAGTTTCCTCAGGATGACTGGCGCCGCTGCACCGCCCATGCACTGCGACAGATTGCCGGTTCCAAGGGTTTTTACAGCGAGCCGGAAGGCCTGCCGGCGCTGCGCAACGCGATCGCCCGGCATATCGCCTTTTCTCGTGGGGTCAATTGCCAGGACGACGATGTGGTGGTGTGCAACGGCGCGCAGCAAGCGCTGGACCTGATCTCCCGCGTACTGACCGAGCCCGGTAGCCTCGTCGCGATGGAAGATCCCGGCTACCCGCCAGCCCGCCTGTTGTTCGCCTCCCACGGTGCCGAAGTGGTCGGAGTGCCGGTGGATGAACAAGGTATTCAGGTCGCGCTGATTCCCGATGGAACCCGGCTGATCTATGTCACGCCCTCGCACCAGTTCCCGCTCGGCATGCCGATGAGCCAGGCACGGCGTGAAGCTCTGCTGGCAAGCGCACATGAGCTGGGCGCGATCATTATCGAGGACGACTACGACAGTGAATTTCGCTACGAGGGCCGACCCACCGACACCCTGCAGAGCATGGATGAGCGCGGGATAGTTGCCTACGTCGGGACTTTTTCGAAAACCCTGCTGCCGGAGTTGCGCCTGGGTTACGCGATTCTGCCGCCGGCCATTCTCGAAGCGGTGATCCGCGCCAAGCAACTGACCGACGTGCACACCTCGACCCTGCCGCAATGGGCGCTGGCCAAATTCATTGCCGAAGGCTGCCTGCTAAAGCACATCCGCCGCTGTCATGCGGTCTATGCCGGGCGGCGCGAGCGCATCCTCGCACGCGTCGCAGGGGACCTTTCGCCCTGGCTCGAAGCGGTGCCAACCTCTGCCGGTTTTCACATGGCGTTGCTGTGTAAAGTCGAGGTGGATGTCCCGCGGGTCATCGCACTGGCGAAAAAACTCGACGTCGGTCTGTATGGCCTGAACGGTTTTTACTATCAGCAAACACCACGGGCCGGGCTGTTCATGGGCTTCGGAGCCATCGAAACCCTGGACATCGATGTAGCCCTGGACCGTTTGCGCGATATTTTGCAGCAAGTCTGTTGAGGTCTATTGGTATGGCGCTTTTACTGCCAATTGGCTGTTGGCCGCTACCGGGCACAGGCCTATCCTGCACATGCGTTATCCCAACCATGAGCGAGCCTCGTCCGGCTTGATACAGGAGCGTGTGCGATGCCCAACGAAATAATCAATACGGTCCAGGTACAGGCCGCCGCTGGCCGCTCGGATGAACTGGGCAAGCAATTGCAGAAGATCGTCGAAACATTGCGTGAGCTCCCAGGCTGCGATTCCTACATGGTTGACCGCTGCCCGGAGGACGACAATCGATGGACGGTCAGTGCCCGCTGGCAGTCCGAAACTGCCATGCAATCACACTTCTACAGCCCGCAAGTTCAAGGTTTCATCAGCCTGATCGACAGCCGACTGGCCAGCAGCGTCGACTTCAACAGTTTCCCCATCGTTTAACGCGTCGATACGATGAACTACTGACGCTATTGAAAAACCAATACCCGCGCTTCCAGCCATAAGTAACAGGGCCTGAACTTTATATTCAGGCCCTGTTTATTTCCTTAAGAAATCAACTACGTACTTTAAAACCCTCCTAAATCAGCCCTCCGACCAGTGGAACTATTGGCTATTTAATTTCTAGCCCACAGGTACTGATTCTGGCAACCAGCGTAAGCCTCACTGCCTTATTAACCGGTTGTTCGGTGCCCACCGCACCAGAAGAACAAGCCACACTGAGCAACTACTTCACGGCACCGGTCATGCACTCCAGCGCCACTCATGTCACCAGCGGTCCGGA
>NZ_JBFTLU010000548.1:0-3562 GCF_056396605.1 Pseudomonas sp. 05T35 | reverse complement strand
TACCGAAGAAGCTATGGGATCGACTCGGGCTGGTCTCAATACTGGATACGATAAACCGGCTTAATCGCATAACCTGAACCGCCGTATACGGAACCGTACGTACGGTGGTGTGAGAGGACGGCGGTTGTGAAGCCGCCTCCTACTCGATTCGGGAGTTGTGTCGGCAACCGAGGCTCTGGTTGCCTGGGCTGGCCCCATCGTCGGAACGCCACTTTCCTGGAGGCAAAAGAAAACCCCCGATCAATCCTGGGGACTGATCGGGGGTTTCGGGTAGGCACCTTGCGGCGCTTACCGGCTCAGCTTATTGGCAAGCTTCGCAATCCGGCTCGTCGATGGCGCAGGCCTTCGGCACTGGAGCTGGACCGGCTGGAGCCGCCAGGACCGAGTCCTCACCGTGGTTGCCGCCGCTGGAAACAGCGTTCAGCTTGCCGGTGTTGATGGTCGACTTCTCGGTGCTGGTCGCGGCCAGGGCACGGAGGTAGTAAGTGGTTTTCAGGCCACGGTACCACGCCATGCGGTAGGTCACGTCGAGCTTCTTGCCCGATGCGCCGGCGATGTACAGGTTCAACGACTGAGCCTGGTCGATCCACTTCTGACGACGGCTGGCCGCGTCAACGATCCACTTGGTGTCGACTTCGAAGGCGGTCGCGTAGAGCTCTTTGAGTTCTTGCGGGATGCGTTCGATCTGCTGCACGGAACCGTCGTAGTACTTCAGGTCGTTGATCATGACCGAGTCCCACAGACCACGAGCCTTGAGGTCGCGAACCAGGTACGGGTTGATCACGGTGAATTCGCCCGACAGGTTCGATTTCACATAGAGGTTCTGGTAAGTCGGTTCGATCGACTGCGAGACGCCAGTGATGTTGGCGATGKTTGCGGTCGGTGCGATGGCCATGATGTTGGAGTTACGAATACCTTTCTGTACGCGAGCACGCACCGGCGCCCAGTCCAGGGTTTCGTTCAGGTCAACGTCGATGTACTTCTGGCCACGCTGATCGATCAGGATCTGTTGCGAATCCAGCGGCAGGATGCCTTTAGACCACAGCGAGCCCTGGAACGTCTCGTAAGCGCCACGCTCGTCAGCCAGGTCGCAGGAAGCCTGGATCGCGTAGTAGCTGACCGCTTCCATCGATTTGTCGGCAAACTCGACGGCCGCATCGGAACCGTAAGGGATGTGCTGCAGGTACAAAGCGTCCTGGAAGCCCATGATGCCCAGGCCGACCGGACGGTGCTTGAAGTTGGAGTTCTTCGCTTGTGGCACCGAGTAGTAGTTGATGTCGATAACGTTATCGAGCATGCGAACGGCGGTGTTCACGGTGCGTTCCAGCTTGGCGGTGTCCAGCTTGCCGTTGACGATGTGGTTCGGCAGGTTGATCGAGCCCAGGTTGCAAACGGCGATCTCGTCCTTGTTGGTGTTCAAGGTGATCTCGGTGCACAGGTTCGAGCTGTGAACCACGCCAACGTGCTGCTGTGGGCTGCGCAGGTTGCATGGGTCTTTGAAGGTCAGCCATGGGTGGCCGGTTTCAAACAGCATGGAGAGCATTTTGCGCCACAGGTCTTTGGCCTGGATGGTCTTGAACAGCTTGACCTTGCCTGGGTACTCGGTCAGGGCTTCGTAGTACTCGTAACGTTCTTCGAAGGCCTTGCCGGTCAGGTCGTGCAGGTCCGGAACTTCGGACGGCGAGAACAGGGTCCACTTGCCGTCATCGAAGACGCGCTTCATGAACAGGTCAGGGATCCAGTTGGCAGTGTTCATGTCGTGGGTACGACGACGGTCATCACCGGTGTTCTTGCGGAGTTCGATGAACTCCTCGATGTCCATGTGCCAGGTTTCCAGGTAAGCGCAGACAGCGCCTTTGCGCTTGCCACCCTGGTTAACGGCGACAGCGGTGTCGTTCACTACTTTCAGGAACGGTACAACGCCCTGGGATTTGCCGTTGGTGCCCTTGATGTACGAGCCCAATGCGCGAACCGGGGTCCAGTCGTTGCCCAGGCCGCCAGCGAATTTCGACAGCATGGCGTTGTCGTGGATCGCGTGGTAGRTGCCCGACAGGTCATCCGGCACGGTGGTCAGGTAGCAGCTGGACAGCTGAGGACGCAGGGTACCGGCGTTGAACAGGGTCGGGGTCGAGGACATGTAGTCGAAGGACGACAACAGGTTGTAGAACTCGATCGCACGGTCTTCCTTGTTCTTCTCTTCGATCGCCAGGCCCATGGCCACGCGCATGAAGAAAATCTGCGGCAGTTCGAAACGCACGCCATCCTTGTGGATGAAGTAACGGTCGTACAGGGTTTGCAGGCCCAGGTAGGTGAACTGCTGGTCGCGCTCGTGGTTGATCGCCTTGCCGAGTTTTTCCAGGTCGAAAGTCGCCAGGACCGGGTTCAGTAATTCGAATTCGATACCCTTGGCGATGTAGGCAGGCAGCGCCTTGGCGTACAGGTCGACCATCGTGTTGACGTCGGTCAGGGCCACGCCGTCGTAGAGGTTCTTCAGGGTTTCGCGCTGGATCAGGTCGCCGTCGACTTCTTCCAGACCTTCGCAGGCCTCGGTGACGATGGTGTTCAGGCGGCCCATGTCCAGAGGGGCAAACGTGCCGTCGGCGCGGGTGATGCGGATCGACGGGTGAGCCTGCACCGCTTCCTCGGCAGGCGCGCGTACTGCGCGCTCCTTGGAGCGGGCGTCACGGTAGATCACGTAGTCGCGAGCGACTTTCTGTTCGCCGGCACGCATCAGGGCCAGTTCGACCTGGTCCTGGATTTCTTCGATGTGGATGGTGCCGCCCGATGGCATGCGACGCTTGAAGGTCGCGGTGACTTGTTCGGTCAGGCGGGCAACGGTGTCGTGGATTCGCGACGAGGCAGCAGCAGTGCCGCCCTCAACTGCGAGAAACGCTTTGGTGATGGCGACGGTGATTTTGTCATCGGTGTAAGGAACGACAGTGCCGTTACGCTTGATCACGCGCAGTTGGCCTGGCGCGGTGGCGGACAGATCCGAACTCGAATCAGTGGCCATCGGCGCGGTGCCCTGCGGGTTCTCGCGAGTTGTGTCGGTTTGCATGGGTGTCTCCACGTTCTCTATGTTTGTTTGGGCACCATGAAGGCGCCCACCGTTCCGTCCTGAAGCACTACAACCGGCAAGCGCCGGGCATAACAACTTCGGGACAGTCAGGAAGGGGGCTGTTGAGCGCCGCTTCCTTGCCGAAGTCTTTGGTCTCAAGCCTGGGGCCGAAAACCGAATTCCGTTTGGGTGACAGTAATTGACTGCAACACCCGTACCGTTTTCGCCGTTGGCGGCTAAAAAACAGTCGCCATCCGCAGGTGCGGTTTGGGCTTCTGAAAATACGTTTGGTTCAACCAGACAGAGGCAATAAAAGCGCTTGAATTTGGTGTCTGATTTGTGTTTGGTTTTTTGCGTAAACCCCTACATGTAGGGTTTTTTTTAGCGCGAGCTACAAGATAATGCGTTTTGGGGGGTGATTGCAACGTACTACCTGTGGATAAAGCTGTGCGTAAAATGTGTATGAAACTGTCAATCGGCGTGTAGGCCGCAACCCTGCTGGGG
>NZ_JBFTLU010000547.1:0-2627 GCF_056396605.1 Pseudomonas sp. 05T35 | reverse complement strand
GATGTGTTCACCGCAGATTTAATGTGGGAGCGAGCCTGCTCGCGATGAGGGCCTTACAGACGGTAGAGATCTCAGGGCTTTTCCTGATTGCGTGGCCAACTCAGACTGAAACACGCGCCCCCCAGGCTTTTACTCTTGCCGATCAGTGCCCGACCGCCATGCCAGTGAACGATCCGGCGCACGATAGACAGCCCCAAACCGTGCCCACCGGACGCCCGGGTGCGGCTGTCATCCAGACGCAAAAATGGCGTGAAGATCTTTTCCCAGGCACTTTCCGGCACGCCCGGCCCATCGTCTTCGACATCGACGCGACAACGCTGCTGCCCCACCTGATAACTGATCGACACCTGGGACTGGGCATGACGCATCGCGTTGCTCACCAGATTCTGCAACGCCCGGTGCAGGTAGCGCGGCTCAGCCTCGACCCAGGCGCCATCGCAATCGGCAGCCGACAGGCACAGGCCGCGATGCACCGTCACATCGGCGCGCAATGGCGCCAGTTCACCGATCACCTGATTGACCAAGGCATCGAGGTCGACGCGCTGGAAGTTCAGCGCTGGCGAACCCTGCTCCAGCCGCGCATACGTGAGCATCTCGTCCACCAGGCCATCGAGGTCCTGGATATCGTGATCCATGCCCTCCAGGTATTTCTCCCGCGCTTGTGGCGTGCTCGCCGTGCTGATCATCTCCAGTCCAAAACGCAACCGCGCAACAGGCGTGCGCAGCTCATGGGACACCGCGCGCACCAGCTCACGCTGAATCGMCAACAGTTGCTGAAGGTGCTCGGMCATGCCGTTGAACGCCGCCGCCAATCGCCCCACCGAATCCGCACCGCGTGCCGGCACGCGGGTTTCCAGGCTGCCTTTGGCGATCCGTGTGGCGGCCGACTCCAGACCTCGCAAGCGGCGCTCCAACTGGCGCACCAGCAAATAGACGATCAACCCGATCAGGCTCAGGCCCAATGCAGCAATCAGTACCAGCCACTCCGGCGGGTACGGGTTCATCTGATACAGCGGGCCGATTTCCAGTACCCAGGGCGTACCGACCATCCCGGCAAACACCCGGATCGAATCGCCGCCCTTGCCCAGCGCCATCACCGTGTCGCCTTCAGAGACCCGACGGCTCTGGTCCTCGTCCATGTCCGCCTGATCGACCGTAATCAGTTGCAGCTCGAAGCCAAAGCCCTTGTCCTTCTTCAACGCCTCAAGACGCTTGGGCTGCTCGGCCACCGGGTAACGCACCAATTCATCGGCCAACAGGTAAATGGTCGCCCGCGCCAGTTGCTCGCTGATCTGTTGCACTTCCCCCGTCAGCACCAGCTGTTCTTTATCACTGACCAAACGGTAGACCTTCGCCGCGTGCGGGCCGGTCTGCTCCACCAATGCCTGGCCGTGCAGCACCCGCGTGCGCTGGCTCAGGTCGAGGTCGGTCTGGGCAAACGTCTGCAAGCTCAAGGGAATGCCCAGCAAACGCTCCCATACCAGCAATGCTCGATGACGCTCGGTCTCGTTCATCGGTTGCAGATTGTCGGCCATCAAGGAAAACGTGCCGTGGGCCAGGCGCTCGCGGTATTGCTCGCTGCGCACCTGATTGAGCAGGTGCAAGGCCAGCACGCCGAGCACCGCCACCAGAATCAGCGCGGCGCACATGCCGCCATAAATGCGCAGGAAGATCGAATTCACAGGGGTTGATCTACACAGGCTTCGGGAACGAACAGATACCCCTTGCTGCGAATGGTCTTGATCAGTCGCGGATGGTCCGGGTCATCGCCGATCTTCGGTCGAATACGCGAAATGCGCACATCAATCGAGCGGTCCTGACCGTCGTAGCCGATGCCTCGCAGCGCCGTGAAAATTTCCTCGCGGGACAGAATCCGCCCGGCATTGGCCACCAGCAGCCAGAGCAGATCGAACTCGGCGCTGGTCAACTCGATGCCGGTGTCCTGCAGCCACGCCTCACGCAACGCGTTGTCGACGACCAGCGGGCCGAACTGCAAGCGACGGAGTTTTTCCGGTGCCGCCGGCTCGGGTGCTTCACTACGTCGCAGCAAGGCCTGGACACGCGCCAGCAGCAAACGCGGGCGCACCGGTTTGCACACGTAGTCATCGGCGCCCATGTCCAGACCCTGGATCTGGTCCATGTCGTCAGTGCGCGCCGTGAGCATCAGGATTGGTCCGTCGTAGTGATCACGAACCTTGCGGCAAATCGTCAGGCCGTCTTCGCCGGGGAGCATCAGGTCGAGGATCACCAGGTCCGGTTGCTCGGCGATAATCCGCGCCGCCGCCAGCGCTCCATTGCCTTCGAGGGTGACCCGCAGACCGTGGCTTTCGAGATACTCACGGGTCAACTCGGCCAGGCGCTGGTCATCCTCGACAATCAATACCTGCCAGGTTTCTTGCTCCACGGGTGACCTCTTTGCCGAACACTATTAAGGAAGGCTCCACTCGTCTTTTTGTAATGATTGGAGTGGATAAGTCTGCGTACGCAGTGACCGATTGTAGCAACGCCTTCCCTTGCGAACACAAGCTGGCAAATGCGCTCGGTAACTGCGTTTTTTTGTGATAGGGTTCGCGCCCTCAAAAATACGCCCAAGGCTATTTTTCAGGGCAAAATTCCATGACAAACGG
>NZ_JBFTLU010000546.1:0-2627 GCF_056396605.1 Pseudomonas sp. 05T35 | reverse complement strand
GAGGTGGACAGCAATAACACGGCCGCCATCAGGTGCTTGAAATTAAACATGAGTCGTTTCATCACCTAGAAAGGGAACAGCGGGCTTAAGAAGAAACGGTCGAACCAGCCTGGCTGACTCGCGTCGGCAAACGAACCGGTGCCCGAATAGGTGATCCGTGCATCAGCGATACGCGTCGACGGTACCGTGTTATCGGTAGCGATATCGTCTGCCCGGACCAGACCGGCAATGCGCACCAGTTCATCACCGGTGTTGAGGGTCATCCACTTCTCGCCACGCACGGCAATGATGCCGTTGGGCAGCACGTCGGCAACGGTGACGGTGATCGAACCGGTCAGGCTGTTGCCCTGCCCTGCCTTGCTGTCGCCCTTGGTGGCGCGGTCACCGTTGTAATTGGCACCCAGACTCAGGGGACTGTTGGCGGCCGGAGTGCCACCGAACAACGAGGTCAGACCGATTCCGGCCTTGCTGGTCTTGTCCACCTGGGAGTTGGCGTTTTTACTGGCCTGGGTCTTTTCGTTCAGGGTGATGGTGATGATGTCACCGACCCGGAACGCCTTGCGGTCGCTGTACAGGTTCTGCTCGAAACCGGCCTGATAGATCGAGCCGTTGTTTGCCGCTGCAGGCAGCGGTGTACGAGGCAACACGGGCGCGTAGTACGGGTCATTGGGCTTCGGCGTCGGACCGACGCAGCCCGCGAGCACGGCGATCCCACTCAATGCGAGAACAGATACAAAGCGATTCATGACCCTACCTCACGGTGTTGCAGGCGGCTTCATGCCGCCTCATAGACTTGATTACAGATTCTGCGTTACGAACGAGAGCATCTGGTCGGCGGTAGAAATCACCTTGGAGTTCATCTCGTAGGCGCGTTGAGTGGTGATCATGTTGACCATCTCTTCAACGGTGCTGACGTTGGAGGTTTCCAGGGTGTTCTGCAGCGTGGTGCCAAAACCGTTCAGGCCCGGCGTACCGATTTGCGGCGCACCACTGGCGGCGGTTTCCTGGAACAGGTTGTTGCCCATCGCCTGCAGACCGGCCGGGTTGATGAAGTCGGCGGTTTGCAGGTTGCCGATCACTTGCGCGGCAGCAGCGCCTGGAACGGTGATCGACACGGTGCCGTCACGACCGACCGTGAAGGTCTGTGCGTTGTTCGGAATGACGATGGCCGGCTCCAGGGCGAAGCCGCTGGCGTTGACGATCTGGCCATTGGAGTCCAGGTGGAACGTACCGTCACGGGTGTAGGCGGTCGTGCCATCCGGCTGCAGGATCTGGAAGAAACCGCGACCGTCGACCGCCATGTCCAGCGGCTGGTCGGTGGTTTGCAGGCTACCGGCGGTGAAGTTTTTCTGAGTGCCGACAATGCGCACACCGGTACCCAATTGCAGACCCGACGGCAGTGCGCTGTCCTGAGTCGACTGGGCGCCTGGCTGACGCTTGATCTGGTACAACAAGTCCTGGAACTCGGCACGGTCACGCTTGAAACCCGTGGTCGATACGTTTGCCAGGTTGTTGGAAATAGTCGTCAGGTTGGTGTCCTGGGCGGACAGACCTGTTTTGGCAACCCATAGAGCCGGAAGCATTCAATTCTCCTCGTGCGCCTGTTTTACGGCGCGACGTTCTGATAATTAGCTGATCTGCAAGACCCGAGCCATGGCCTGGTCGTCGTCTTTGGCGGTGTTCATCATCTTGATGTGCAGCTCGAATTGCTTGGACAAGGCCAACACCGAGGTCATCTCTTCAACGGCGTTGACGTTGCTCGATTCAAGGAAGCCCGACACCAGTTGCACATTGGCATCGACCGGCGCCGGCTTGCCGTCGGCGGTATGGATCGAACCGTCCAGACCTTTGGTCATGTTCTTGATGTCCGGGTTGACCAGCTTGATGCGGTCGATTTCTGCGATGACGCGCGGACCTTCACCCATTGACCGAATGCTGATGGTGCCGTCCTGGCCGACTTCGATTTTCTGCTCGGGCGGCACGGCAATCGGGCCACCGTTGCCCATGACTGGCATGCCGTTGCCGGCGCGCAACACRCCCAGGGCGTCGACATTCAGGCTGCCGGTGCGCACATAGCTTTCACCACCGTTCGGATTCTGTACGGCAATCCAGCCGCTGCCCTGAACCGCTACATCGAGGTCGCGACCGGTTTCAATCATCGCGCCAGGCGAGAAGTCGGTGGCCGGACGTTCGGACAGGGCAAACGCTCGCGCCGGAAAGCTGTCGCCAAACACCGGCATCGACCGCGCCTGCTCCAGGTCTTTCTGAAAACCGTTGGTGGAGATGTTCGCCAGGTTGTTGGCATGAGCCTTTTGCGCCAGTGCGTTCTGGCTGGCGCCGGTCATTGCCACATAAAGGTACTTGTCCACAGTCTTTCCTCTGCATGTCGGACGTTTGCCGCCCACCGCTGTACTGCAGAGCCTCAAGCAATTTGCAGACCAACTTTTTTCTGGCGGCTTGCGGCCCGGCAAACAAAGGACTTGAGGGTTAACGAGGGGAAATTTGAAATGTATCGAAGTCGAAAAACCGGCGGTGTTATGCCGGTAGGTGGCAAAGGCTGATACTAAGGTTGCCTGCACTGCCGCCTTCGCGAGCAAGCCCGCTCCCACATTTGGAATGTATTCCCC
>NZ_JBFTLU010000545.1:0-2629 GCF_056396605.1 Pseudomonas sp. 05T35 | reverse complement strand
CAGTAGCCTTCACCGCCACCGTCCCGGACGTTCTGAAAGTCGCTCGCGATGCCAACTCCGCGACCTTCCTGACCTTTCAGTCGTTCGGCATTGCTGCGCTGATTTACCTGACCGTCACCTTTGCGCTGGTCGGCCTGTTCCGACTGGCCGAACGCCGATGGCTGGCGTTCCTCGGGCCGACTCACTAGGATTTTTTGCAAATGCGCCACCAGATCCATGACCTGCTTGCCCCACTGCCGGGCACCGCACGACAGATCCACAGCTTCCACTTCGGCCCGACCCAGGCCAAAGGCAAGATCTACATCCAGTCCTCGCTGCACGCCGACGAAATGCCCGGCATGCTGGTGGCCTGGCACCTCAAGCTGCGTTTGGCGGAGCTCGAAGCCGCCGGCCGTCTGCGCAGCGAGATCGTACTGGTGCCCGTGGCCAACCCGATTGGCCTCGAACAAGTGCTGATGGACGTGCCACTGGGTCGCTACGAACTGGAAAGCGGACAGAACTTCAACCGCTGGTTCGTTGACCTCGGTGAAGAAGTCGGCAACGAGATCGAAGGGCAACTCAACGACGATCCACAACACAACCTTGAGTTGATCCGCAGCAGCCTGCGCAATGCGCTGGCTCGGCAAACCGCCCGCACCCAACTGCAATCCCAGCGCCTGACCCTGCAAACACTGGCCTGCGACGCGGACATGGTGCTGGACCTGCACTGTGATTTCGAAGCGGTTGCACACCTGTACACCACGCCCGAGGCCTGGCCGCAAGTCGAGCCACTGGCGCGCTACATCGGCGCCGAAGCCAGCCTGCTGGCCACCGACTCCGGCGGTCATTCGTTCGATGAGTGCTTCACGCTGGTCTGGTGGCAAATGCAGGAGCGCTTCGGTGAGCACTTCGACATTCCGCTGGGCAGCTTCTCGGTGACCGTCGAATTGCGCGGTCAAGGCGACGTCAATCATCCGCTGGCCAGCCTCGATTGCCAGGCACTGATCGACTACCTGGTTCATTTCGGCGCAATCGAAGGTGAAGCCGCGCCCTTGCCCGAACTGCCCTACCCCGCCACTCCACTGGCCGCAGTAGAACCGGTTGCAACCCCGGTCGGCGGCTTGCTGGTGTACAGCGTGCTGCCGGGCGAGTACCTGGAGGCGGGACAACTGATCGCCGAAATCATCGACCCGATCGACGACCGCGTGACCCCGGTTCATTGCGCCAACGCCGGCCTGCTCTACGCCCGTTCGACCCGCCGGATGGCCACCGCAGGCATGGTGATCGCCCATGTTGCAGGCCTCGAAGCCTATCGCACCGGCTACCTACTTTCGCCTTGAGGATGCATGCCCCATGTACAAACTGACCATCGAAGGCCTGCATAAATGCTACGGCACTCATGAAGTGCTCAAAGGTGTTTCGCTCAAGGCCAAGACCGGTGACGTGATCAGCCTGATCGGCGCCAGCGGCTCGGGTAAAAGCACCTTTTTGCGCTGCATCAACTTTCTCGAACAACCCAACGACGGCGCCATGAGCCTGGACGGTCAAGCGATCCGCATGATCAAAGACCCCCATGGCATGCGGGTGGCCGATGAAGCCGAACTGCAACGAATCCGTACCCGACTGGCAATGGTGTTCCAGCACTTCAACCTGTGGAGCCACATGACGGTGCTGGAAAACATCACCATGGCCCCGCGCCGGGTACTGGGTGTCAGCAAGAAAGACGCCGAAGATCGCGCCCGGCGTTATCTGGATAAGGTCGGCCTGGCGGCGCGCGTGGCGGACCAATACCCGGCGTTCCTGTCGGGCGGTCAGCAACAACGAGTGGCCATTGCCCGCGCATTGGCGATGGAGCCGGAAGTCATGCTGTTCGACGAACCGACCTCGGCGCTGGACCCGGAACTGGTGGGTGAAGTGCTCAAGGTGATCCAGGGCCTGGCCGAAGAAGGCCGGACCATGATCATGGTGACCCACGAAATGAGCTTCGCCCGCAAAGTCTCGAATCAGGTGCTGTTCCTGCATCAGGGGCTGGTAGAGGAGGAAGGCGCGCCTGAAGACGTGCTGGGTAACCCGAAGAGCGAACGCCTCAAGCAATTCCTCAGCGGCAACCTCAAGTAACCCCAGATTCCGTAGGAGCGTGGCTTGCCCTCGATGGGGCAACGCGATTTATCTGATAACCCGCGTTATCGTCCATCGCGGGTAAGCCACGCTCCCACAGGGATCAAACCAACCTCGGGCCGTTGAATTTCGATGCGGGAAATCAGGCAACCGGCGCCGGAGGCGGCTTATCCGGCAAGGTGGGTTCGCCAGGCTCGCCAGGTTCGGTCGGTTGTTCGTTCGGGGTATCGGGGTCGGGCTGACCAGGGATTCCGCCGGCCTGCGTGACAGGTGGATGCGCCAGCAATGACCAGGCCAGCAGGCCCACTTGATTGGGCTCAAGCCTTGCCAGTTGGGCACTTATTCGCGGATCGATCTTCATGAAGCACTCCTGAGCGATGGCCCGATGCACCTTGCGCGCATCGGAGCAGTACACCCCATAGAGTGTACGCCCGCCCAGGAATTCCAACGACTTGTCAGACGGCTGACTCAGGTACGCGGCAGCGTCACGCCACGCTGCCCCTGGTACTTGCCGCCACGGTCCTTATAAGAC
>NZ_JBFTLU010000544.1:0-2630 GCF_056396605.1 Pseudomonas sp. 05T35 | reverse complement strand
GCCATCGCCACAAGCCTTGGGGTTGGAAATTGCCAACTGGCCGGCCGAGCGCCCATTGATTGCCGGTGGCAGTGTAATCATCGGCCCAATGGGCGACGTGCTGGCCGGTCCGTTGTTGGGCGGTGCAGGTTTACTGACGGCCGAGATCGACATCGATGAACTGGTGCGTGCGCGCTACGACTACGACGTGGTCGGGCACTATGCGCGCCCGGACGTGTTCGAGCTGACCGTGGATGAACGGGCCAAACCCGGTGTGCGGTTTATCTGAGACGCTGTGCTCTGCGGCTGATTTACCAGATGCCGGCTGTCGAGCCAGGCAGGTTGAGTGTGCCTTTGTCGACAAAACGGACGGTGCCTGACGCACCGCCAGACAGCTTGCCGCGTAATACAAAAGGCAGGTTGTTGAGCGATTGCGTCTGGCTCAGGCCAAGGGTTTGACGCAGCACGGAGAACGCCGAAATACTCACGGGCACCGTGATGATCGCTTCCGAGTAACGCGGAATCGATCCGGTTTGATCGCTCACGCCAGTGGCCAGGGGTTGGCCGTTGACCTCGAGGCTCAGGGCCACGCCGTTGTAATAAATGGGCGTTTCGTTGGGATTTTGCAGACGCAGTTTCACTGCAAAGCGCACTTCCAGGTCCTGGTTTTGCAGCGGTTCAATGCCGACCACGTTGATGTTCAGCGGATCACGATTGGGGAACAGTGCGCAGGCGCTCAGGCTGAGCAACAGCAGGGAAAGGCTTAAGGCGAGGAATCTGCGCATGAACGAGCTCTCGTAAAGATAAGGGTCGAACCGCCGGCGGCTCGACCCTCGAGCGGCGTTAGCGGTTCACCTGTGCGACCACGGAAGGCTTGAGTGGTTCGCCGTGCGGCGTGACATCCGGGTTCTCCATGACCGTGAGGATCGAAGCTTCCGGATCAAAATCGTCTTCTTCCAGCTCGATGAACTCTTCGGGCAGGAAGATATTCAGCACGATAGCGCACAATGCGCCGACGGTGATCGGCGACTCGAAGATGTTGTGCAACGCCTTGGGCAATTCGCGCAACACTTCCGGTACGGCCGCAACACCCAGCCCCATGCCCAGCGAAATGGCGACGATCAGCATGTTGCGCCGATGCAGGCCTGCCTCGGCGAGGATCTTGATCCCGGCCACCGCTACGGTGCCGAACATCACCAGCTCAGCGCCGCCCAGTACGGGTTTGGGCATCAGTTGCAGCACGGCGCCAATCATCGGGAACAGCCCGAGCACTACCAGCAGTCCGGCGATAAAGAACGCGACGTAGCGGCTGGCCACGCCGGTGAGCTGGATCACCCCGTTGTTCTGCGCGAAGGTCACCATCGGCATGCTGTTGAAGACTGCGGCCATCGCCGAGTTGAGACCGTCGGCGAGCAAGCCGGATTTGATCCGCCGAATGTAGATCGGGCCTTTGACCGGTTGCTGGGAAATCATCGAGTTGGCGGTCAGGTCGCCGGCCGCTTCCAGCGGCGAGACCAGGAAAATCACTGCCACCGGAACGAACGCCACCCAGTCGAAGTTGAAGCCATACTTGAACGGCACCGGAACGCTCATCAGCGGCACGGCGGTCATGTTGGCGAAATCGACGTCACCCATCAGCCACGCAACGACGTAACCGAGGGTCAGGCCGATAACGATGGCGCCCAGGCGCAGGAACGGTACATCGACCCGGTTGAGCACGACGATGGTGCCCAGCACCAATGCGGCCAGCGCCAGGTGGCTTGCGGCGCCCAGATCCGTCGCGCCAAAGCCGCCGGCGATGTCGGTCATGGCGACCTTGACTAGCGACAAACCCATCAGGGTGATGATGGTGCCGGTGACTACCGGGGTGATCAGCATTCGCAGCTTACCGATGAACTGGCTCAGCACCACTTCGATGAACGCGGCAAAGAAGCACACGCCGAAAATCGTCGAGAGGATTTCATCGGTGCCACCACCACGCGCCTTGACCATGAACCCGGCGCTGAGAATCACGCTGATAAACGAGAAACTGGTGCCTTGCAGGCACAGCAGGCCGGAACCGATCGGTCCGAAACGCCGCGCCTGAACGAAGGTGCCCAGGCCCGAGACGAACAGCGCCATGCTGATCAGGTAGGGGATTTCGCTTTGCAGGCCCAGGGCGCTGCCCATGATCAGGGTCGGCGTGATGATCCCGACGAAGCTCGCCAATACATGTTGCAGCGCGGCGAAGAGGGTCGCAGTGAAATGCGGGCGGTCGTTGAGGCCGTAGATCAGGTCGGAACGAAGCGCAGTTTTCGAGTGGTCAGATGAGGTCACGGGGAGGGCGCCAAAAAGGCCAGGTCAGAAAAGGGAGGCGCAGGATGCCAGCCGCAGGCWTCGAGGGCAACGCGCGGTTGTTCAAAACGGACGGGGCTGGAACGACAAACCCGCCAGCCTTGTGAAAAGGTGGCGGGTTTTGTGTTGTTCGCAGACACGGCCGAGAACCTGTGGCGAGGGAGCTTGCTCCCGCTCGGCCGCGAAGCGGTCGTAATCCGGCAATCGCGTTCCATCTGGATATTCGCGGTGGCTGATTTTAGGGTCGCTTCGCCCGAGCGCGGACCGACCCCGCGGGAGCAAGCTCCCTCGCCACAATATGAAGCTGGCTGTATTAC